>CAYSGL010000122.1:0-4966 GCA_964430725.1 uncultured Pseudobdellovibrionaceae bacterium | reverse complement strand
ATGCGGAATTATCGCGCGAGGAAATGGGGACCGTAGAGCTGGCCGGCTTGCTGCGTGAGCTTCAGTCCATCTTTTCCAAGCCGCTGGACCGCGCCGATGGGACGGGGCGCGATAATATCCGCCTGCTGATGGACCAGAAAGACGATGCCTCGGTTGTCATCGGCAACCGCGACCGGTTGGGCCAGGTGTTCACCAACCTGATCAGCAACGCCCTGTCCTTCTCGCCCGAAGGCAAGCTGGTGACCATTCATGTGGCGACAGCGGAGAATAACAAGGTTCGCGTGAGCGTCGAAGATGAGGGGCCCGGAATCCCCGATGCGAAGCTGGAAAACGTGTTCGAGCGCTTTTACACCGAGCGGCCCAGCCATGAAAGCTATGGCCAGCATTCCGGCCTTGGTCTGTCGATCGCCAAACAGATCGTCACCGCCCATGGCGGACGCATCTGGGCCGAAAACATCCGCACAAAAGAAGACGGACCCGTCGAAGGGGCCCGTTTCATCGTCGAACTGGAACGCGCAGCTTAAATAATTGTTCCAATCTAGCGTACAATAAGAACCTGAAGATAGGAATAAGGCCCGATATCAGGAGACGCCCCTTCCAGACTGATCGCACAAAACGATGATTTGCCCGTCACACGACCGCTTATATCATCCATCATAAAATTTTCTGGGAAATTTCCCTGATATTTCGCCGTTGTGCCAGCACCAGTGACAGTTGGCGCATCATCCCCGTCATTTTGAATACCTAGAAGCTCATTTATTTTCAGGCACACCTCTTTTCTGATGCTAGGAAGGCGATATACCAACTCTTCTTTCCCTTCATCCCCGATGCCCGGAACACCGCCGCGTATAATTCGGCTCATCCCCAATCCCGTACTTTTCGACGTAATCGCAGGAAAATATATTGCCTCCAACGGCATTCTGATAGCCCTTATCCCCCCACCGTTTGGGTCAAAAACACCGCAGTCAGGAAGGACAGCCACCGGATTTTGCCCCGCTGGATGGATCAAGGTGCCATCATGCAAGGTCCACACAACATTATAAAAATCAAAATCTGTTTCCTTGCATCCATTAATACGCAGTTTCTGCACAGCATATGCCAGATTGTTCCCATATTGCATGATCTCCGTCGCATAGAGCTTTGCCTGCTGGTCAGTCAACATCGTTTCCGAAGTACGGCTGCCACGGCTAACCACAGCCGTGAGCGCAGCAAAGAGTGCAATCGTGATGAGAATCCACAACAACACGCCGCCGCATTCCCCCTCTTCGTCATGCCCGCCTTGGGCGGGTATCCGGTGGAATAAGCCCCCTCGCATGTGGCGGAGGTGGGGGCGCGGTAGCAACGGCTGGCGCATAGTTTTCTCCCGTATGGTCCAAGAAAAAACCACCAGAGAACCATTTCTCTGGTGGCCGGGAGTTCAAAAGCCGATACAACACGACCGCGACGGCCTTTAAGCCGTGAAGCCTTGGACATACGCCGCCGCCCCCCGGCCCCACAAGCCGAGAAGCGACGTAAAAACGGTTACGTCACCGGTTGTATCGGGTTTTTGAAGACCCGGCACGCCCGTGTGGGCGCACGGATGAAGGGTAGCAGTATTTCGAATAAGGAGGCAATAAATTAAAGCCCCCGCGCCCATCCCATCCTGTCATTCCGGCGAAGGCCGGAATTCATCAATCCGCGTATGAAAAACTGCCAATGACAGTTCAATCGCTCCATGGATGCCAGCCTTCGCTGGCATGACGATAGGGGAATGGGGAATGCATTTCATCCGTTTGCCCTTTTATGGTAGATTGCACGCATGAGCCAGTCTCCTTTATTCATCACCGGACTATCCGGCGCGGGCATGTCCAGCGCCATGGCCGCGCTGGAGGATCTCGGCTATGACGTATTCGACAATTTCCCTCTCTCGCTTGTCGATGCGCTGGTGCATGATCCGGCGGCCAGCGGCAAGCCGATCGCGATCGGCGTCGACACGCGCAGCCGCGCCTTCGACCCTGCCGCCCTGATTGTCAAGGCGCAGCAATTGGGCGGGCGGATTGTCTTTCTGACCTGTGATGAGACAATCCTGCAAAAACGGTTCACCGAAACGCGCCGCCGTCACCCGATGGCGCAGGACCGCCCCGTCAGTGCCGGCATTAAAAAAGAACAATCCTTGCTGCACCCGTTGCGCGAAGTGGCCGACCCGATCATTGATACGACGGAATTGTCGATCCATGATCTCAAACGCGTACTGGAGGGCTATTTCAAACAGGCCGGCGATGCGCGCCTGACTGTCACATTGCTGTCATTCGGATTCAAATACGGCCTGCCGCGCGAGGCGGATATGGTGCTGGATGTGCGTTTCCTGAAAAACCCCCATTGGGAAGAGGATTTGCGCCCTTATACCGGCAAGGACGCAAGCGTTGCCGCCTATATTGAACAGGACAATGACCTTGCCGATTTTCTGCACAAAACGCAGAGCCTGCTGGATACGCTCCTGCCGCGTTACGCGGCGGAAGGCAAAAGTTATTTTACACTGGCCGTGGGCTGCACCGGCGGTAAACACAGATCGGTTTATATTGCGGAAAGACTCACCACATACGCGCAGCAAAAAGGCTTTGGCGCCGTCGCCGAACACCGTGATATGGGACGTTAATTCTCACATTGTCATCTCCCGACTTGATCGGGGATCCAGAGCCAAGTCCACTGGATCTCCCGCCTTCGCGGGGAATGACATTAATTGTTTTTGATGGCTGGACCGTGCGCAGGCGCAACGGGCGGCGCGGCAATGCCGGCCATGGTATGGGCGTCTGAAAGACGTCTGCAAAAATTCTCAATGGAAAACATGTTCGTCCCTTTCGATGGTAAGCAGGGCGTTCTCGGTAGAGCATCCTTCGCCCTTATAGGCATAAAACATCACCTTGACCGGCTCGCCGTTCGCGCCGTCATTGATCAGGTGAAATAACTGGCGCGATTTTGTTTCTTCGCCCAGCTGCAGCAATTTATCGCGTCCGTTCAGTGCCGAAACGATATTCATCACTTTTTTTTCAGACAGCGTGAGGGCTTCGGCTGAATCCAGCACCATATAATCCCCAACCGGGCGCGCTTCGGCGCCGTTATATTTTAAAATGCGAAAGGCGCGCGGATGCACCTCGTTACGCGCATAGATATAGCGCGGCATCGCGGAATGATTGTTGAAATCCTTCGTTTCCATGGTGTTTTTTGCCCCTTTTATTCTTGCCAAACCCCGTCTCAGACCCTAAGTGTAAGACGCAATTCTTAAAAAAAGGAAAACGCCATGACCGCCCAGCCCCAGACCGTCGAAAACGATTACAAAGTCAAAGATATCGGCCTTGCAGACTGGGGCCGCAAGGAAATCGTGATTGCCGAAACGGAAATGCCGGGCCTGATGGCCCTGCGTAGTGAATATGGCGCGAAACAGCCGCTGAAAGGCGCGCGTATCGTCGGTTGCCTGCATATGACCATCCAGACCGCCGTCCTGATTGAAACGTTGCAGGCGCTGGGCGCGTCGATCCGCTGGAGCTCGTGCAATATTTTCTCGACCCAGGACCATGCCGCCGCCGCCATTGCCGCCCAGGGAACGCCGGTCTTCGCCTGGAAAGGGGAAACAGAAGAAGAATACGAATGGTGCATCCACCAGACGATCAAAGGACCCGATGGCTGGACGCCGAATATGATTCTGGACGATGGCGGCGATCTGACCGCCATCATGCACAAGGATTATCCGGAGATGATGGCCGACATACGCGGCATTTCCGAAGAAACCACCACGGGCGTGCTGCGCCTGTACGATATGGCCAAGAAAGGCACGCTGAAAGCCCCCGCCATCAACGTCAACGATTCCGTCACCAAATCGAAGTTCGATAATAAATATGGCTGCCGCGAAAGTCTGGTCGACGGTATTCGCCGCGCCACCGATGTCATGCTGGCGGGCAAAGTGGCCGTTGTCGCCGGATTTGGCGATGTCGGTAAAGGCTCGGCTGAATCACTCGCCTCGCAAGGCGTGCGCGTGATGGTCACGGAAATCGACCCGATCTGCGCCCTGCAAGCCTGCATGGAGGGCTATGAAGTCGTGACAATGGAAGAGGCCGCGCCGCGCGCCGATATCTTCGTGACCGCTACCGGCAACAAGGACATTATTACGATGGACCACATGCGCGCCATGAAGGACCGCGCGATTGTCTGCAATATCGGCCATTTTGATAACGAGATCGACACGCAATCCCTGCGCAATCTGACATGGCACAATATCAAGCCGCAAGTGGACGAGATCGAATTCCCGGACGGCAAGCGTATTATTCTGCTGGCTGAGGGCCGTCTCGTGAATCTGGGATGCGCCACCGGCCACCCAAGCTTTGTGATGTCCGCCAGCTTTACCAACCAGACGCTGGCGCAGATCGAGCTCTGGAACAATTATAAGAATTACGAAAACCAGGTCTATGTCCTGCCCAAACATCTGGACGAAAAAGTCGCGGCCCTGCATCTGGACAAGCTCGGCGCGAAACTGACGGTTTTGTCCAAGGACCAGGCCGCGTATCTGGGCGTGGATGAAAAAGGCCCGTTCAAAAGCGATATGTACCGGTATTAACAGCCGTACGGCCCGCCCCGGCGGGCCGCTAAATAATCAGATAGATACCATAATGCTTGACAGGTCGCCGCAAACGCGTAATGTGGGCGCATGCGTTCATAGTCGTAAAGGATAACGTCAAATGAGTTTATGGGTATCAGATTCGCCAGATTATCCGTTAATGCCCACGATTGAAGAACTGGGCTTACCGCAAGAGGATGGCGAAATCCCGAAAGAGAAGCGGTTGGCTTATTATCGGGCGACGTTGGAGCATTCCACCTATACGTATTTGGCGGACACGGGCCAGTCCAATCACGCGGCGGCGGTCTTGGCCACAGCTCCCTGCGAACGAAGCGTTGCAATTTTGCCGCATCCTGTACGCGAACCACAAATATACGG
>CAYSGL010000121.1:0-4993 GCA_964430725.1 uncultured Pseudobdellovibrionaceae bacterium | reverse complement strand
TAACGCTGCCGGCATCCTCTGGCAAGGAATTCGCCGTCAATCTAAACAGGCCCATACGCTGGGGGAGAGCGTATACGAACGTTTTTGCATCATAAACAAGCCCTTCACCCTCAATAATATTTTTATTAATTTTGAAAGAAATAATCTTGTCCAGCATGCGAAGAGCATAAAGTCTATCAGGTGAGATAATAGGAACCGGAAAATGAATTGAGTAATATGCCTGATGAACATTCTTTTCATTCCGACGTATTTCAGCCGGTGAATACGCAGGAGGTGATAGTTTATATTTTTTTCCTTTAGGAATATCCGCTAATACTTCTTCAGCTTTTCGAACAAATAACTGGTGATCTTTTACGCCTGTAACGCCCAAATATATATTCTCGCCAACAAACCATTGTCGCCTGTGATTCACTACATCCTCTACGCGCATCCCCTGCACGGATTCCTTTGTTCCGAGAATATTCGTATTGAAACGCCCATCGGAATAAAAAGCGCTATCCATTATCGCATGAGCATGCTGCGCATCATCGGCATACATACCAATTTCATTCATTATGCGGCGTTTTTCCATAGAGAATGAATGAGGGTCGATAGGATCGCAAAAAACACGTTTTAAAAAATTTAGAATATATTCTTCGGATTGATCAGTTTTTTCAAGTTCTCCAAATACATCGACAGTGATCGAACTAGTCCTTGCATTTCGATAGCCACCAAGCTCAACAAACGATTCTCCTGATCCGGACGGTAGAATCACATGCTCTAAAAAGTGCGACAGCCCCTCTTTCCCCTCAGGATCCGTATGTGATCCAGCCGGAACCATGGCATGAAAATTCATTTTACTATTAATAATTCTTGGCTGCGTAACAATAGTGACACCATTATCCAGCACGGAATGGCGTACATGATCGTTAAATCGGGCTGATAGGCGGACCGCTTTCGGCCCTATCCATCTTTGAATTCCTCTTAATATCGGCACAGAAACCCCTATTTTAGGGAAATCATAGCAAAATAAGCTTTTTGAAAACAAATATGGCGGTAAGAGGTTTATTTTTTGACGGCTACGCAGACAAAATCCTGCACTTTTTTCAAATCATTGGGCAGAACCGTGACATGTTCTGCCCTTTCAAATAAGTCGGCCAGATGCGGCGGCAAGGGCGGATGAATACCCGTCGCGGCCTTGACCGCGTCGGGGAATTTGGCCGGATGTGCACAGGCCAGCGCAACAACGGGAATAGCAGGGTCCTGTTTGATTTGCCAGGCGGCATACAGGCCGACGGCCGTATGCGGATCAATCAGATAACCCGTTTCGGCGTAACAGGCGGCCATCATCTCACGGGTTTGTTCGTCATTACAGCGGCGCGCGGAAAAATCACGGCGCGCTTGGGCCATCAGCGCATCATCCAAATGAAAACTGCCTTGCTTTTTAAAAGAGTCCATCAAAAGGGAAACGGTTCGGCCATCACGCTGGGTAAGATCGTATAGATATCTCTCGAAATTGCTGGATATCTGAATATCCATCGACGGCGACAAGGACGGCTCTACCGCTTGCGCCTTCATCATGCCGGTTTCAAAGAAGCGTGTAAGAATATCGTTTCGGTTCGATCCGATCATCAGGTTTTCAACCGGCAGACCCATCTTCCGCGCGGCATAGGCGGCATAGACGTTGCCGAAATTACCTGTGGGAACAGCGAACGATACGGGCCGCGCCGGACCGCCCAGCGCCAGCGCCGCGCTTATATAATACACCGTTTGCGCCATAACGCGCGCCCAGTTGATGGAATTGACCGCCGACAGGTTCAAATCCCGGCGGAATGTTTCGTCGGCAAACATTGCCTTGACCATCGACTGGCAATCATCGAACGAACCTTCGAGCGCGACGTTGAAAACATTGGGCGCCTCAATGGTCGTCATTTGCCGGCGCTGAACATCGGACGTGCGGCCTTTGGGATGCAGGATCACGATGTCGATATTCTTGCAATGGCGGCAAGCTTCGATCGCGGCCGATCCGGTATCGCCGGATGTTGCACCGACGATCGTCACGCGCTCGCCGCGCTGTTCAAGCACATGGTCAAACAACCGCCCCAATAGCTGTAGCGCATAATCCTTGAATGCCAATGTCGGGCCGTGAAACAATTCCATTACCCACGCGTTCGGGCCGATTTGTACCAGCGGCGCGACGGCGGAATGATTGAACCCGTCATTATAGGTTGCGGCCACAATGCGCTCGAACGCATCCTGCGGGATATGGTCATCAAGGAACGGCGCCATCACCATCGCCGCAATATCCGCATAGGGCGCGCCGGCATGCAAAGCCAACCTGTCTTTTGACAGATCGGGCCAGCGGTCCGGTACAAACAGGCCGCCATCTGCGGCCATACCGGACAGCATGACATCGGTGAATGTTTTTTTGTTATCGCCGCCGCGCGTGGAGGAATAGGTGATCATACGGATTTTTACCGTGTATCAGGCCATTTGTCACGCACCTGTCGGCAGATAGCGCTCTTCAAGGTGATGGATCAGCGGTGTCGGGGTCAGGGGCATGCCCGTTACGTCTTCGATTAACTGTGCCGGCCTTTTTAGGCGGCCCACCTTGTGGATGTTTTCATTCAACCAGTCACGAACCGGCAGGAAGTTACCGGATTTGAGCAAACCGGGGATGTTCTGAACATCCTTTTTCATCCGGTCGTGAATCTGGGCGGCCATCATATGGCCGATCACATAGGCCGGAAAATAACCGAATTTCCCGACAAACCAGTGCACGTCCTGCAACGGCCCTTCCTTGGGTGTTTTAACCTCGACGCCCAGCGATTCTTTTAAACCGGCGGCCCATGCTTCGGGCACGTCTTTCATTTTCAGCTTGCCGCTGAACAGATCGCGTTCAATGTCAAAGCGCAGTTTGACATGAAAGAAATAGGTAATTTCATCGGCGGTCTTGCGGTCGTATCCGGGCTTGACCCATGTTTTTAGCTTATGCAGATTTTCGGCACTCATGGCCGGATCGCCGAATTTCTGGAACAGCCCCTCGACGCGCGGCGCCAGATAATCGAAAAATTCGCGGCGGCGCCCCAGAATCATCTCGATCAACAGCGCCTGCGATTCATGGACGGCATTGCCAAGATCAAGCGCCACAGGCTGATACCGCCACGTATCGCGCGGCAAGCCTTGCACATATAATCCATGGCCCCCTTCATGCAGGGTGCTTTTGAGCGAAATCAGAAAATTATTGATGCTCGCCGCCTTGATCACAAGATGTGTGTCGTCTGGCGTACCGCCTTCCACAGGATTAAACCCGGTTTCATACAGGCCGCCGCGCGTAAAATCAAAGCCGATCGCATGCAGTAATGTTTTGTTCAGCCACATTTGCTGTTCGACCGGAAACGGCCCTTTGAGGGGCAAAGGCGCATGGCGCTTTTCCTGTTCCTCAAGAACCCAGGTCAACATATCCTTCAGCTTCGGGGACAGCTGGGTGAATAATTTATCAATCTCCTCAAGCCGCATCCCGGGGATATATTCACGCATCAGCGCCTGATATTCTGATTGATCCCCGTCATTATCGCGCAGGCATTTTGCCGCGCCAATCCGCTTTTGTAGATCCAGCATATCTTCGAGAAATGGGCGGGCTGTCTCCCAGTCATTATTTTGCATGACCTCGCGGTGAATGCGCCGCCCGTCATAGGCAAGCCGCGCCCGGCGCTCCATCAGTTCAGCCGGCACCTGACACTGGTGGCGGTACATGATTTCCATTTCCCGCAAATTGGCATGGTCCCATCTGTCCCAGCTTTCGGGATTTTTGTGCTCGTGCGCCGAAGCCTCTTCGATCAAAGTCGCCGTTTTTTCAGCGGCCAACTCCTCGTGCATCTTCGCGTGCAGGAAGGCGATTTGTCCGAGGCGGCTTTTATAGGCACCCTGGGGCATAGTTGTCAGGAAGTCCCGGCCCAGCGCCTCGATAATCGCACCCATCCGGCCAATATCGCGGAAAATCATTTTCAGCTGCATATAGGCGGCGGAGGCATGTTCTTCGCTTTGTTTGGAGGGCGGATCATCCGGATTGCGCGGCGGCGGCAATCGCAAGGTCTCGTGTGCCTTCCTTTTGAAAGCAAACAGGCGTTTCGCATTGAAAAACCGCCCCAACAAGGCGATAAACCATTCCATCCATCTGCGAACCATATCCATGCATGCATCCTTATTCAGCCTGCTTCCATCAAACCATAGTTACCGCGTGCCGTCCAAAAGAAAACACCCGCCTGATCCGGCGGGTGTTTTATAAAAATCAAGCAAAGAAGCTGATTATTTCTTCTTTGCTACTCTTTTCTTGGCGACTTTGCGGACCGTTTTGGTCGCTTTTTTCGCAGCAGGCTTTTTCTTAGCGGCCGGCTTTTTCTTGGCTACCGTTTTCTTGGCGGCCGGCTTCTTTTTCGCCGCTACTTTTTTCTTCGCAGCAGGCTTCTTGGCAGCTGGCTTTTTCTTCGCTGCTACTTTTTTCTTGGCGGCCGGCTTTTTGGCAGCTTTTTTAACAGCTGTCTTTTTCACGGCTGCTTTTTTCTTCGCAGCAGGCTTTTTCTTGGCAGCCGTTTTTTTCTTGGCGGCTGTCTTTTTCACAACAGCCGTTGCCATCGCAGCCGGCTTCTTGCGTTTGACTGCTTTTTTCTTCGCAGCCGGTTTCTTCTTAGCTAATGCCATTTTCTCCATCTCCTCGTTTGGATTATTTTGGTAAGAAAAGAATACACAGTTAAAGGTTAATAAAAAGTTGCGGAACAGATCCGCATACCCGAATCAGTATATGTCAAAATTTGGATAAAAAAAAATTTTTTTCAATCAACCCTTGACGCGCCTCCGCAAAGAGGCCAGTCGCACGCATCGCACCCGGTCGGAAACTTGGTTGGTTACTCCCACTCAATCGTGCCCGGCGGCTTGGAGGTGATATCATAGACGACGCGGTTGATGCCGCGCACTTCGTTGACAATCCGGCCCGACACGCGGGACAAAAATTCGT
>CAYSGL010000120.1:0-5085 GCA_964430725.1 uncultured Pseudobdellovibrionaceae bacterium | reverse complement strand
CAAACGCTACGATGTCACGCGGCGTGTTTATACATCGGGGCGGGACAAAAGCTTTCTTGATCCGTTCAAGCCTGAAAAATCTGAAGATATCGACCGCTTGAAAACACTCCAGAAAACCATGCATGACGATTTCAAGGCATGGGTGGGCGCGCGTCGCGGCGCGCGTTTGACGGCTGATGATACCGAGCTGATGGAAGGCGCGTTCTGGACGGGCCGGCATGCCGAAGAATTCGGTCTGATCGATGGAATCGGCACTTTGTATTCGGTGATGAAGGACAAATTGGGGGACGATATCCGGTTTGTTGATATTGAGGTTGAGAAAAAATCGCTCCTCTCTATGCTGCCGATGATGGAAGGGGCAAAGGGCGATATGATCGTCGATGCCATCGATACGATTGACGTTAAATCCTATTGGACGCGATACGGTTTATGATCGATCTGCGCCTGGCCACGCCGGAAGATATTCATGCGCTGGATATCATCAGTCCGAATGAAGAGGTCGACTATTACGCCCGCTGTTTTGAACAAGATCGCCTGATCGTGATCGCGATGATTGACGGTCTATCGTGCGGCTGTGCACAGTTGAATTTCAACCCACGCTATAGCCTCTATAAAAAACTATCCTATCCGGAAATTCAGGATGTAGCTGTCTTGCCGGATTACCGCAGGCGCGGCATAGCCGGTGACATGATTGCGTATCTTGAAAATGCTGCGCGTGCGCGGGGGTGCACTGGCGTGGGAATTAGTGTGGGTATCACGCGCGATTTCGGGCCGGCTCAACGCCTGTATATCAAACTGGGATACGAACCGGATGGGTGCGGTGCCACATACGACCGGCAAATGCTTGATGCGGCGCGGCTATATCATCCGGGTGATCTGGTTTTGATGTTGGTAAAAGAGTTTTCCCAGCCTTAAATCTTGCCCTTTCAAAGATGCCCCGCTAAGCTTCGGGCTATCCTGATACCTACATAAAAAGGGGCTGAAAACATGGCAAAATGGGTTTACACCTTTGGCGGCGAACATTCCGAGGGGCGCGCGGACATGCGCAATTTGCTTGGGGGAAAAGGGGCGAATTTGGCGGATATGGCTGCGCTTGGTTTGCCTGTACCGCCCGGATTTACCATTACGACCGAAGTCTGCACCCATTTTTACGATAACGGCCAACAATATCCTGCCGAACTGGATGCGCAGGTCGCCAGTGCGATTGCGGGTATTGAATCTGTGACGGGGATGATGTTTGGCGATGCCGCCAATCCACTGCTTGTATCTGTGCGGTCCGGCGCACGTGTATCCATGCCGGGCATGATGGATACGGTGCTGAACCTTGGCCTGAATGATGAAACGGTCGAGGGTCTTTCTGCCAAATCGGGCGATGCGCGCTTTGCGTGGGATTCCTATCGCCGTTTTATCCAGATGTACGGCAACGTTGTGCTCGGCATCGATCATTATGAGTTCGAAGATATCCTGGAACAGCACAAGCGCGATATCGACGCCCATGAAGATACGGCGATCAGTGCTGAAGGGTGGCAATCGATCGTTTCGCAATATAAGGACATGGTTGCGCGGGAACTGGGTAAACCGTTTCCGGCTGATGTGCGCGAACAATTATGGGGCGCGATCGGCGCTGTGTTTAAATCATGGCAAACGCCGCGCGCGGTGACTTACCGGAATATCCATGACATCCCCGAAAGCTGGGGAACGGCGGTCAATGTCCAGGCGATGGTGTTTGGCAATATGGGCGAAGATTGCGCGACCGGTGTTGCCTTCACCCGCGATCCGTCAACGGGCGAGAATTATTTTTACGGCGAATATCTTGTAAATGCGCAAGGCGAAGATGTCGTTGCCGGTATCCGCACGCCTCAATCGCTCACTATCAAAGGGCGAGAGAAAGAAGGCAGCGACCTTCCGTCCATGGAAGAAACCATGCCTGATGTTTTCAAACAGCTGGACGATGTCCGCACCCGTCTCGAAAAACATTACCGTGACATGCAGGATATCGAATTTACGGTGCAACAGGGCAAGCTGTATATGCTGCAAACCCGCAACGGCAAACGGACGGCGGCGGCAGCCTTGAAAATCGCCGTCGATATGGTGGAAGAAAAACTGATTTCCGAACATGAGGCATTGCTTCGTATTGAACCGCAGGCGCTGGACCAGCTCTTGCACCCGACACTTGATCCAAATGCGCATAAAACCATTATCGCCAAAGGGTTGCCGGCTTCGCCCGGAGCGGCATCGGGTCTGATTGTCTTTAGTGCCGACAAAGCCGAAGAGCGCGCGAAAAACGGTGAACAGGTCATTCTGTGCCGCATTGAAACATCACCCGAAGATATTCACGGCATGCACGCGGCGGCGGGCATTTTAACCACGCGCGGCGGGATGACATCGCATGCGGCGGTTGTGGCGCGCGGCATGGGGCGTGCCTGTGTCGCCGGATGCGGGGCGCTGAGCATTGATTACAAGTCCGGCACCATGAGTGTGTCCGGCATGGAATTAACCGAAGGAGATATCGTCACGATTGACGGATCGACGGGCGAGGTGATGAAGGGCGCTGTGGCAACGATCCAGCCCGAACTCTCCGGCGATTTTGCCAAGGTGATGGGCTGGGCCGATAAAGCGCGCCGGATGAAGGTGCGTGCCAACGCCGAAACGCCGCTGGATGCCAAAACCGCACGCGGCTTCGGTGCCGAAGGGATCGGCCTGTGCCGTACCGAGCATATGTTTTTCGATACCGATCGCATTCAGAATGTTCGTGAAATGATTTTCGCCAGCAGTGTGAATGATCGCAAGGCCGCGCTTGATAAACTTCTTCCTGCCCAACGCGATGATTTCAAGGCCTTATTCGCGATTATGCATGGTCTGCCGGTGACGGTTCGCCTGCTTGATCCGCCGCTGCATGAATTCTTACCGCATGAAGATAAGGACATCGCCGAATTTTCAAGAATTGCCGGATTGAATGAAGATGTGGTGCGTAAACGCCTTGCCGAGCTTGCGGAAAGCAATCCGATGCTGGGGCATCGTGGGTGCCGCCTTGGTATTACCTATCCTGAAATATATGAAATGCAGGCGCATGCGATTTTCGAGGCTGCGCTGGATAGCGATGTGACGCCCGAGATTATGATCCCCCTTGTGGCGACGCATGATGAATTGTCCATCTTGAAAAAAATCGTTGATGATGTGGCGGCGGACATTTTTAAAGGACGCGCTTATCAGGTCGGCACGATGATTGAATTGCCGCGTGCGGCTTTAATGGCTGAGGATATCGCGCAGGATGCTGAATTTTTCAGCTTCGGCACCAATGATTTGACACAAACCACGCTGGGGCTGTCACGCGACGATGCCGGAAAATTCCTGCCTGATTACGTGGCCAAAGGCATCTTTGAAAAAGATCCGTTCACAACGATCGACCGCGATGGTGTGGGGCAATTGGTGAAATGGGCCTCTGTGAATGGTCGCAAGACGCGCTCCGACCTCAAGCTTGGTATTTGCGGCGAACATGGCGGCGATCCGGCATCCATTACGTTCTTTGAAGAAGTTGGATTGGATTACGTATCTTGCTCTCCTTACCGCGTGCCGATTGCCCGTCTTGCGGCGGCACAGGCGGCGCTCAAACCCAAAAAAGCCAATGATAATAAGGCGCCTAAGCCTTCAGCATCGTCCGGCAAGTGGAAAGAAATTCTGGCGTCCTATCTTCGCCAATAGGTCGGTCGATCACCCGCATGCCGGCGGCGATGCCGCTTTCTACGCCCTTGGGATCGTCCTCGATGACGAGGCAGGCTTGCGGCTCGATTATATCGCCCGTGATTTGTTGCATCTTCGTTTTGGCCGCAAGGTAGGGGGCCGCTTCGGGTTTACGGCCCTGATACTCTTCCTTGCACAGGATAAAATCAAAATGGCGCGTCATGTCTTTGGCATTCAGGGCCGCCATCACGGACCGTTGCCGCCCGTTGCTGACCACCGCCTGACGACACCCTGCGTCCTTGAAAATCTGGATGGCCTCAAGCACGCCGTCGCGGATGTCGATGTCTGAAATATGATTGAAATACCATTGGTCGATAAGGGAGAGATAGTCGTCCTTGTCGAGCGTGAGGCCGAGTTCCGCCGTCAGCCAGTCCCAATTCTGTGCGCCGTTATTGGTGTAGATGCGTTCCTGCCATTGATCGCCAAGATGGATGCCGAGCGTTTTGAGCGTTTCAAAATGCTTGCGCCAGTGGTGTTGCGCCGTTTTAACCAGCGTGTTGTCACTATCCCAGAAGACGTAGCGGACTGTTGTCATTCAACTTTTGTACCGCGTCATCCTTGAGCAGGGCAAGCCCGATTTCACCGCATGAAGAGCGCATCTGCCCGATGAGCGCGTCGCCGTCGTATAAATCTGTGCCGGGGGCCGGGCATCCGCCGTCGATACGCACAGGATAAAGATGCTTTTTGGCAAGGCCGCGATAGTGCATCCGCGCCGTCAATTCTTGCCCCATGTAACACCCTTTGTTGAAATCAATCGCGTTGAATTTATCGAGACGGCATTCGAGTAACGTCGCTTTTTCAATTTCCATGTCGCGGCTACCGTCCGGCACGCCCAGAGTAATGCGGTGGGTGTCCCATGCGGCAAAAGGTTGTTCGGGCAGGTCCGGCTTCTCAAAGGTGCGATGCCCCATATCCGCATGGCGCGGATCGGGGATGCCTATGGTGGAATCTCTTACGGCATAAACGGAATGATGATCTTCCACCGACAAAGTTACTTTTGAACGCAAACGAAAACGATTCAGGCGTTTGTATAAATCCTGCGCCCGCTCTGCGCCCTCACAATCAAGCAGAAAAAATTCCCCGCCGTCATGGATGAAAAAATCGTGCAGGAATTTACCTTGCGGCGTCAGCAGGCAGGCATAGATCGGACGGCCCGCCACGGCGGATTCGACATTATTCGTTACCAAGCCTTGTAGAAAGGCCGCGCGGTCCGGCCCTTCAATATGAATCAGGCCGCGCCCTTGCAAAGTGGTAAAAAATGGCGTTTGCTCGTTTTCCATGAAGATATTGTTTATCACAGCCACGCGGATTGGCGATGCCATTTTATCGACAGGCTTGCTCGAT
>CAYSGL010000119.1:0-5116 GCA_964430725.1 uncultured Pseudobdellovibrionaceae bacterium | reverse complement strand
TGGGCAATTGCGCCGGACCGCGACCTGACAGTTGGAGCGAAAGTGTTCTCGGCTACCAATCCCATGCTGACCAGTGAATACCGCCAGCGTTTCAATAAGGGAGCCATGCAGATTGCCGGAGGGGTCACCTATTCAGACCGTACAGAAAATTCCGGCGGACGCAAGGGCGATATTAATGATGAGTGGCGCGGTCACCTGTTTGCTGAGGGGGAATATAACATAAACGACAACTGGCGCGCAGGGGTTCGTTCCCAGTTGGTTTCAGATGATCAGTATGCGCGTCAATATGATGTCAGCAACGAAGACGTATTGGAAACAGAGTTATATGCGGAGCGTTTTGACGATCGCGATTATGCCGTCGTTCGGGCAATGGTGTTTCAGGATATTCGCGTCAGCGCGCGCCAGCGCGAGCAGCCGACGATCTTGCCGGAAGTGCAGGCAAGCTTTATTGGCAGTCCCAACGATACCCTTGGCGGACGGTGGAGCATGGATTTGTCCATGTTGGGACTGGAACGTGACGGGAATGGTCAGGATATGGTGCGCGGTTCGGTGCAAACAGGCTGGCAGCGCCGCGACGTAACACCGTTTGGCCTGGTCAGCACGGTCGATCTATCCCTGCGCGGGGATGCGTATAATGTGCGCGACCGTGATGTGGCGGCAACGCCGGGCCGTGATGACGAGGCCAATACTGTGCGCGGTTTTGCCCAGGCGAACTGGCAAGCCAGTATGCCGTTCGTGCGCCATTTCGATGAGAGCGGCACCCAGATGCTGGTAGAGCCGATAGTCGCGTTGACATCCGGCACGAATATTGATGTGGATGATGACATTCCGAATGAGGACAGTCAGGATATTTTTCTTGATGCACCGAAACTGTTCGAACCAAACCGCTTTGCTGGCTATGACCGGATAGAGGATGGCAATCGTGTGACCTATGGTATGCGCACCGCGCTTTACGGCGCCAGCGGGTGGGATACGGGCGTTTTTGTCGGTCAAAGTTACCGCTTGAGCAAGGAGCCCGCTTTGTTCGCGGAAGGATCGGGGCTATCGGAACGCCGGTCGGATATGGTCGGGGCCGTTCACATTAATGCGCATGATCACTTAAACCTGAATTATCGCTTTCAGTTGGATAATGAAACGTTCAGCTCTCGTCGGCATGAAGTCTCTGCCCGCACGAAGATGGGACCAGTTTCATTAAATACACGCTATTTTTACTCGACACCACTTGTCCGCACCGATCTGAATGAAGCGCGGGAGCAAATTTATTTTGGCGGGCATGTTGATTTTGATGAAGAGTGGAGCGCGTTCGCGGCGGCGCAATATGATTTCGCCCAAAACGAGGGATGGCGTAAGGCAAAATATGGTATCACATATACTGGCCAGTGCTATACTCTTGGGGCGACGCTGGAGCGCGATTTTACGCGTAGCGAAACAGGAAACAGCGATACGACCCTGATGGTAAGAATCGGACTGAAAAACCTTGGAGAATTTGAGACTTCAGGCTTGTCTCTTGGGGATGACGATGAATAAACTGATGCTAACGGATCGATAGACATGCTTATTAATCAATACAACCCGCATAGTCGTTATAGGGAAAAAGCCGCGCAGAAAGTCGCGAATTTTATTTCTTTCCTGCTGGTCATTGCCATGTCGGTCGGCGTTGGCATCTGGATGGGGCGGCAGTTTGGCGCCGAGAGTGTCATCACACTGAAACACCAGAATAAATCACTAAACACGCAGGTTGAAGAATTGCAAACGGCTCTTACCGATTTGCGTGCCGAGGCACAGACAGCCAATACCCGCTATGAGCAATTGCGGGCAGAGTATAATGCCGCCGTTCCCGAAGGGCCGATGCAGGATCTTCTCCGTCTTGTCAAACAACAGCTTGATGAGGGCATGGAGCCGGGCCGTCTTTCTTTTCTTATTCGTTCTGCTCGTCCGCCGACCGGCTGTACAGAGGCTGACAGCAAACGCTTTATCGTGTCTACACCGACTTATAAAGGCGAGAACAGCGCCGTGACGATTGCGGACGGTGCTATTGTCATTTTCGGGGCTGGAGCCTCGGCTAAAAATGCACAAGGGCAGCCTGAGGCCTGGTATGATCCGGCGCAGAGCGTGACAGTTACATTTAAAAACGCAGCAGGCGAGAGCGAGGAAAAAAGCGGCGTTTTGCCAATCCGCCATTCCGTCGTCGTCGAAGACCGAGAATATCGTTTTACAATCGAAGAAGGATCGCGGTCATTTGCCCGTGTCGTTTACGACTCCTGTGCCTATCCTTGAGAAAAAGGGAGAAAGCGATCCTTCTATTCTTATATGATCACCGTTGACCAGCCTGTCTGGAATTTTTAAATCGTTTTGCAGGGCCTGGATATAGGTCTTATTGATCTGGCTGGAGCCACGCACATCCAGCGTGTCCGGATAAATCAGGAATGCTCCTTGGACAACGGATGTGTTTTCAAGCATTGCGCTGATATCAAAAGGGTAGGGGCCTGATGCAAAACGTTTTGAGGGCTGATATGCCAACTGTAGCATCACATCGCTTTTGTTCGTCAACGCATCTGTCAAGGTTGGCAAGGAGCGTCCGATTGCCTTTTCGATATAGTTCATAATGTTGCCAGAGTTGGCGGCGCTCAACGTCAGCATGGCATGTTGCGTATTCTCGGTCAGGCCGATATCAAGAGATAAGCTGGCGTCTGACACCCCGTTGGGCTGGCTGCGTGCTATCAGACTAATATCCTGATGCGCAATATTTATTGCCAGATTAAAATCCTGCAGGGGGAAAGTGCCTAAATTCGCAGCGCCCGATTCAATTTGCCCATTTATCGCCGGATAACGGCCAGCGTTGGACAGGCTGAGCCATCCGTTACCGCGCAAAAGGCGAAACGAGGCGATTGTTGCTTTGATTTCGGGTATAGTCGTATCAATCAGCAGGAGGCCGTTTTGGTCAATCTCTCCGCTCCACTCCGAAACAAAATCCAGTGTGTTCTGATTGCTTTTCAACGTGGAGATGATTGTGCGCTTTCCATCATCGTTCGCAGGGTTGATGATCATATCGAACAGGAACTGGAAATCTCCAAGGGGCGTCGACAGGTTGATGCGTCCGTTATTGATTTTTAAATGGCCGTCGGGAAAGCCTGTCAGCAGGTGCGGTTGTATGGCAAGAAGAGCGGGGAGCAGGGCATTGCCGTGTGCGATGTGCCTGTAAATATCCGGCTTGTTGATCGTGATGTCCATACTGTCTGAGCGGCTAAAAAAGCTGAGCCAACCTTTGCCCGTTTCGATCGACTCGATTGTATCAATCGCCTTATTGTCCAGCGCAATGCCCTCTGCTTTTGTTTTGAACGGGCCAAATGATATCGTATCGATCGTGACCGCAGATAGGCCCGTATAAGAAATAATATCGCTTATTCGGCGTTGCGCGTTTTTTTCTGCGATGGTCCATGCAAGCAAGGAGAGGGCGATACCTCCCGCAAGAACCAGCAAAAGCCTGAAACGTGTCATCGTGCGCTAAATATCAATGTCTTGGGCAAATTCGGCATTGTGTTGTATAAATTCGAAACGACGCTCTGCATTCTTACCCATCAGCCGGTCGACAAGATCGTCAATAGCAATAGTGGGATCGGCAACAGGGCCTGCCATGTCGCCCAGCTCTTCACCCAAGCCTAATGCCGCGCGCGCATCGGGGAGGGTAACGCGTAGCAAGGTGCGCGTTGCGGGATTCATCGTTGTTTCTTTCAACTGGGCCGCTGGCATTTCTCCCAATCCCTTAAAGCGCGATATATCAACTTTCTTTTTGTCCTTAAATACGGTTTTTAGAAGATCATCCTTATGCGCTTCGTCCATGGCATACTCACTCAATGTGCCAGCCGTAAGGCGATAAAGCGGCGGTTGTGCAAGATAAAGATGGCCGTTTTCGATTAAGCCACGCATTTGCGTGTAAAAGAACGTGACGAGCAGCGATGCAATGTGCGCGCCATCGACGTCTGCGTCCGTCATAATGATAATGCGCTCGTAACGCAGTTTCTTAGCATCGAAATCTTTCCCCGCGCCACAGCCCATGGCCTGTATCAGATCCTGGATTTCCTGATTCTGCTTGATCTTGTCGCCAGACGCGCTGACCACGTTCAGAATTTTGCCGCGCAATGGTAAGATGGCCTGTGTCTCGCGGTTGCGTCCTTGCTTTGCCGAGCCGCCGGCCGAATCCCCTTCAACCAGAAACAGTTCGGTATCGTCGGCATCATTGCGCGAACAATCGGCGAGCTTTCCGGGTAGGCGTAATTTACGCGTTGCGGATTTACGCTGTGTCGATTTTTCCTCGCGGCGGCGCTGGCGCTCTTCGGCGCGCAGGATTAATTCATCCAGCAACGCTTTTGATGCGGCGGGATCGGCGGATAGCCAGTGGTCAAAATGATCCTTGATAGCAACGTCGACCCATTTAGCGGCTTCCGTCGTTGCCAGCTTTTCTTTCGTTTGGCCCTGAAATTGCGGATCGCGGATAAATACGGACAATAAAATGGTCGCACCTGCCATAATGTCGTCGATCGTGATTTGCGCGGCTTTTTTCATCCCGACCATATCGCCATACGAGCGAATGGCGCGGGCGAGGGCTGTCCGAAGCCCTTGTTCATGCGTACCGCCCATCGGTGTCGGAATAGTGTTGCAATAAGAATGAATAAACCCTTCCCCGCCTTCGAGCCACGTCATGGCGAATTCAACCCGTCCGGCATCGTCCGGCAGATCGGCAAGGCCCGCGAACATACGACTTATGACCGTTTGCTGATTTTTTAGTGACGCTTCGAGATAATCCTGCAGGCCGTTCGGGAAGTGAAAGGTTGCTTCGGTCGGGACATGGCTGTCTTTTTCGATCAGGGAAGCGGGGCAGTTCCAGCGGATTTCAACGCCCCGGAATAAATACGCTTTGGAGCGAACCATCTGGAACAGCCATGCCGGTTTGAAAGACTGTTTTTTACCAAAGATTTCATGGTCCGGCTTAAAGGATACGGTTGTGCCCCGCCTGTTATTGACGGAGCCGAGTTTTTCCAATTTGGATGTTGGAATACCGCGCGCAAAAGACTGTTTATAGAGTTGTTTATCCCGCGCGACTTCGACCCACATCCAT
>CAYSGL010000118.1:0-5151 GCA_964430725.1 uncultured Pseudobdellovibrionaceae bacterium | reverse complement strand
GGCGAGCTTATTCGCGGTTTCGTGCTGTCGCTTATTTTTGGGGTAGTCATCGGAACTCAGTCTTCGATTTTCGTCGCGGCCATCTTGCTGATGTATATGAAGGTTCGTCCTGAAAAACTGGACGAAAATGCGGAAGATCAGGCCTCTAACCCTTGATTTCAGGGGCAGAATCCCATCTTATGAGTTGAGTTGCAGGGCGCTTTTGATTATGAATATAACAGGCGCCGTTTGAAGAAGGAGACCTTCCATGCGTATTTCCCGCCCCCTGATGTTGGCTAGTGTTGCTATTCTGGCTTTGCCGTCGTGCTCGTCGGCCAAAGGGCCGGGCGAAATCGGCAGCAAGGACGATATAGTCGTGCGCAATTTTGGCGATGCGCCGCCGCCTCCATCCGAAGAGATGTTGCGGCAAGAAGCGGCGACACCGCCGGAAATGATGGCCGCGCGGACGCTGCAAGGCGACGTGCCGGAGATTGATGATTCCGAGGCGCGTGCGCTTGCCGCCCAGCATGAGGCGGAAGTCGCGGCTCAGGCTGCCCGTGCCGATGCAGTGCAGGCGCAAATGCAAGCGGCCCAGCAAGCGGAAATTGCCGCAGAGCGCGAGATGCAACAAAGGCAGGAAACAGTTCACAGTCAGGCCGAACAACTTCAACAGCAAGCCGATGCACAGATACCGCGCGCGCCAGAGCCGACCCAAATGCAACGTCAGGCGATGGAAGCCCAGCAGCAAGCGCTTGATAGCGGGATGGAAGCCGTTCCCGCTCCCGCTGTTGAGCCGGCAACCGCGCTGACGCAAGAAGCAACCCGGACCATGTCTGCACAGGATCGTGCTGAAGCGCTGGCAGATGCAACGCGAGCCGGTGTGAGCGGTTATGCGGGTGAGGCCCCGGCGGTCAATTCGGGGCTGGATAGTCGTCCTGTCCCTGCCGCACCGATGGGGACAGAAACAGCGCGAGTGATGGCGCCGGCCGTTGAAGGTGCCGCAACCGAATTCCAGGCACAGCCGGTCGAGCAAGCCGCACAGCAGGCGATGCAAAACCCGCCTGTGTCGGTTGTCAATACCGCGCAACAGCAACCGGCGACTACGCAATCGCAACAGCCCGCTCCTGCTCCGCAGGTGAGGGAAGAGACTCAGGTGCCGGCAGCGGCCTATGGCGCCCGTACATCTTTCCGCCCTTCGGCTGACGATATTGCCGCCGGTGGCATGCGGGTTGTGACAAAAGACGATGGACAGGTGGTTCCGGCACCGGTTCATGCTGCGGATGTTGCGCCGATGCCCGCATCCGCCGCCCCAGCCCAGCCGATGCCTGCGCCAGCCGCAGTTGCGCCTGCTCCTTCCGCCCCGGCTCCGTCGGCATCCCAGGGTGGCGTGCCGCTGATGGATCGCGCTATGATTTCGCGCGCGCAAGCCATACTGACGGAAAAAGGATTCTATTCCGGACCTGTGGACGGGGAAATGACCACGGCCCTGCTGAATGCGCTGAGCCGTTATCAGGCCGCCAATTTCCTGACGCCGGGCGGCATGACCGTCGAGACAGCGCAGCATCTGGGCCTGATCCAGTAAGCACAGGGGAATGGATATTACCCCCCTTATTCCGGCAGACCGCCAGATTATTCAGCGGTATTATGCAGGCGGGTTTCGCATATCCGGAAAAGAATATTCAGGCGGGGTGATTGTTATGCCTGATCGAACAATATCATGGCCGGTCCCCGTCGATCTGTCCCTATCTTCATTCGATTTGTTAAAGCCGCATGCACATGAGCTGGATGTCGTGCTGGTCGGGACGGGCGGCAAACAGATATTTTTGCCGCCAGCATTGCGCCAAACCTTAAAAGGACAAGGATTGAATATAGACGTGATGGATACGGGCGCGGCGTGCCGCACTTATAATGTCTTGATGGCCGAAGGGCGACGAATTGCCGCCGCCCTGTTGCCTGTTTGATTATGCCGCTGCTTTCATCGGGCCTTTTTCGTACATCTCCGCCACATAGTCCCAGTTGATGAGATTGTCGACGAACGCTTCGAGATATTTCGGGCGGGCGTTGCGATAGTCGATGTAATAGGAGTGTTCCCACACATCGACGCCGAGCAGGGCGGTCTTGCCGAACACGACAGGGTTTTCGCCGTTCGGCGTCTTCATTATTTCCAGTGTGCCCGATGCATTATCCATCGCCAGCCATGCCCAGCCGGAACCGAATTGCGTTGTACCGGCCTCAATGAATTTCTTTTTGAAGCCGTCAAAGCCGCCAAGGTCTTCCGTGATTTTCTTGTCCAGCGTACCGGGGATTTTGCTGCCGCCGCCGTTCGGGGCCATCCAATTCCAGAAATGAATATGGTTGAAATGCTGGCCGAGCTGGTTGAACAGGCCGGGATTGTTTTTATGCGCCCAGATCATGGCTTCTTCGAGGGAGGCGTTTTCCTGCCCTGTGCCTTGAATCAGCTCGTTCCCTTTGTCGACGTAAGCCTTGTGGTGCTTGTCGTGGTGGAATTCGAGCGTTTCGGCGGACATATACGGGCCGAGCGCATCATACGCATAGGGAAGTTCGGGTAGGGTAAAAGCCATTCTTATTCTCCTTAAAATAATTCTTCGTAATTCCAGTGCTTTCGCGCTAGATAAGTGCCATGTCCTTAACTTATTGCGGAAATCTTGTTCGTCAACAAGACCCCGACCGGTTTTTATTGAGTTTATTCGCGCCGATCCGCGCGCGGCCCGCTTTATGGGCGCTCTATGCCTTTAATTATGAAATTGCCAAGACGCGCGAGGTCGTCACGGAAACCACAACAGGTTTGATCCGCCTGACATGGTGGCGTGAGGCGATAGCGGAAATTTATAGCGGCGCGCCTGTGCGACAGCATGAGGTCGTGACGGCGTTGGCCGATGCCATTCGCGCGTATGATTTGCCGCAGGAGAAATTTGACGCGCTTGTTTACGCGCGCGAATTCGACGTTGAGGACCGCGCCCCTGCAACATTGGAGGGTTTGTTTCATTACGCCGATTACACCACGACGCCCTTGAGCGAATTATCGCTTAAGGCGTTGGGGCAAGAAGATGACGGTGCACGCGAAACATCCATTCGCTATGCGGTGACAGGATTGCTGCGTGCCATTCCCTATATGACGCAACAACGAAGATGTTATTTGCCTGATGACGTGATGGCGGCGCATGGGACCTCCGCGCAAAAGCTTTTTGATTTTAACGAGCGCGATAAACTGCCGGACGTTGTGAAAGAAATAATAGAGTCTCTTCCCCGTCATCCCCGCCTTGTGCGGGGATCCGGTCTTGCAATTTCCAGATCCCCGCTCGGAGGCGGGGATGACGATAAGATAGTATCGCGCCATATTAAGACAATGAACAAAATGACCGATCTTTATCTCGCGCAGATCGAGCGGGCAGGGTTCGATGTCTTTAATCCGGTAATGGCAACGCCGCCGAGATTTATGGGGCTGCGATTATTTTTCTAAAAATTCCTTGAATAAGACGGTGTGCTGTGTTTCCATTGTTTTATGCAACTTATGCCAACCATCATTGTTTGTGCGAAGCGGTGCCGAAAGGCGATGGCCGCCCGTTGTAAGATGCGCTCGTAAGGGCAGGCATCATTATATTTTTCATCCTACATCGATAATTATTTGAGCGCGCGTCTTTTGTGCGGCGTTTCTCTTTCTTTCAATATCTGGAGGCTTGATATGCCCGATAGAGGTACCATTCCGTTTGTCCCGCCACTCTTTTCTGCCGGCCCCGCGATTCAGGCATTATACCGGCAATTGGCCGAGGATGGCATTGTCGTCGGTGACGTCGATACGGCCCCGTCAGAACTGGAAGAGGATTTTGCTTAGGCGGCTTGTTTAAGCTGAGTCGATAACCAGGCTTCGCAATCGGCAATGGCGCGCTGTGCCAGCAGTTTTTTACGCGCACGGCCTTTTTCCTTGCCCTTGATGTCTTTCATGGCCTCGCGCTCGTTTTCCAGTGGCGGGAACAATCCGAAGTTGACGTTCATTGGCTGGAAGGTATCCGCTTCGGCCCCGCCGGTGATGTGCGATAATATTGCGCCCATGGCGGTGGTGGTGGGCGGCGGCGTGATCGCTTCACCCAAAATTTCGGCGGCGGCAAAGCGTCCGGCCATCAGGCCGACAGCCGCGCTTTCAACATAGCCTTCACATCCGGTGATCTGTCCGGCAAAACGCCATTGCGGACGCGCCTTCATGCGCAGGATGTTATCGAGCAGGCGCGGCGAGTTGATAAAGGTGTTGCGGTGAACGCCGCCAAGACGCGCGAATTCGGCATTCTCCAATCCGGGGATCATGCGGAACACATCCGTTTGTGCACCGTATTTCATTTTAGTCTGGAAGCCGACCATGTTGTAAAGCGTGCCGAGCGCGTTGTCCTGACGCAGCTGTACAACCGCGTGCGCGCGTTTTCCCGTGTGGGGGTTGGTGAGGCCGATCGGCTTCATGGGGCCAAAGCGCAATGTATCGTGACCGCGTTCCGCCATCACTTCGATCGGCATGCAGCCTTCGAAATACGGCGTGTTTTTTTCCCATTCCTTGAATTCGGTTTTTTCAGCGGCGAGCAGGGCGGCGATGAAGGCGTTATATTGTTCTTCATCCATGGGGCAGTTGATGTAATCGGACCCTTCGCCTTTATCATAGCGCGATTGCATCCACACCACATCGAAGTTGATCGATTCTTTGTAAATGATCGGCGCGATGGCATCGAAGAACGCGAGCTGGTCTTCGCCGCCAAGTTTACGGATGTTTTCGGCCAGTGCGGGGGATGTCAGCGGCCCGGTCGCGATGATGACACTGTTCCAGTCTTCAGGCGGGATTTCGATTTCACCGCGTTCGATGGTGATAAGCGGATGGTCGTTCAGCGCCTTGGTCACGCCATCGGAAAACACATCGCGGTCAACGGCCAGCGCGCTGCCGGCGGGGACGGCGGCCTTGTCGCCTTCGCGCATGATCAGCGAATTGGCGCGGCGCATTTCCGCGTGCAAAACGCCGACGGCATTGTAGTCCGCATCGTCCGAGCGGAAGGAGTTGGAACAGACCAGCTCGGCCAGCCCGTCTGTTTTATGCGCATCCGTTCCGCGATGGGGGCGCATTTCATGCAGGATAACGGGAACACCGGCATTGGCGCATTGCCAGGCGGCTTCAGA
>CAYSGL010000117.1:0-5158 GCA_964430725.1 uncultured Pseudobdellovibrionaceae bacterium | reverse complement strand
ACATTGGCGTTGTTGCTCTTGATGCCGTCGATCCAGAGATAACGCAGGTAGGCTTCATTCCCCTTGAGGCTGTCGCCGATCAAACGGTTGGCCTCCGCTAGCCCCTTTGCCCGTTCGATCTCGGCCAGATTGGTTAGTTTCGCAGCATCCAGGCGCGCCTGCGCCTCTGCGACGACGATCCGCCGGTTTTGTTCCGCCTTGGCCAATTCTGCGCGTCCACCCATCTCGTTCGTCCAGACGTTGTAATGCGGGCATCCGGCGAGGAGGAGGAGGATGCTCAAGACCAGAGAGGTAAATCCCAAAGAGGCCCATTTCGCAATGCGGGCGTGGGCGTTGACTATATCTGCTTCATATTCTGTGCTCATGTTTTTCCCTTTTCTTCGTAGAGGTATTATGCGTTGATTTGTATGTATCCCGTGATCGCGCCTGTTTGATATTCCAGGCGGTGATCGGGCGGGTTTGCCCAATGGATCATTGCCTAGGCCGCCATGGGGATGGTGTCGACCGGTGCGGCGGCGTTGGCAAGCGCCTGTTCTTTGGTTTCGATGGTGTTTGTAAATGCTCTCATGTTTTCCTCCATATAAAAGCTTCGTTTGAGTATTACGCGTGTTCCGCCACTTTCAGTGCGCGCACGAAGGTGGCGTTTCGGGTGCGCATCCGTTCTATTTCGTTGTCCAGCCGTTCAAAGATCGGCAGATATTTCGCGCCCTCTTCCGGACCAAGGTCCCGGATAATGCGTGCCATCTGTTTCCAGCCGCGCTCCAGCGCCACGTCGGTGGTGTAATCCGTTCGCGCACGCCGGCGACCATGGCCGAGCAATAAGGCTGGATGGGGTGCGGCATCGATCATTGACTTGTCCTGGCCACACGGCCCCAGTATGTATCAGATAGCCGGACAACATCATTGCCATGGCAGAGCACGCGCACACCGTTGCCGACTTCCTCGAATAACGCACGTCCGTCGTGCCGGTCGTCGATCTTGCGGAGCAGATGGAGAGCAGTGGGGTCGAGTTGATGGGCGTAATAAGTCATCTAAATGCCCCCCCACACAAGGACAATGAGGATCAATCCCGACATAATCGTTTTTACGATTTCTTGAATGCTGCAAAGATCGGCTTCCATGGCCTATTCCTCCTGCGTTCCGCCGGGTATGGGGATGCGCAACGGCGCGGGCAACCAGCCGGTACCGGCGATTTCACGCTCGGCGCGCAGGGCAAGATCGGCTTTTTTCAGCTTTGTAATTGCCGGTTCCAGATCGTCGCGTTGCAAGGCTTCCTTGAGGTCGGCGATAATACGTCCCCGTCCGACATGGTTGAAATAATTGTCCGCCGTCGGTGTGAAATGCGCGCCCATGTCGAGGCCCAGAGACTGGGCGATCGCGTTGCCGTGGCGGGTGCGGCTTTCATTGAAGTCAGAGTGCTTGTGGATAATGGTATGAACGCCAAGCGCCGTGACCTTCGCCAGCAACTCTATCAGCTCGTCCCGATCCTTGCCGAGCAACCAATACCAGAGCGCTGTATCGTCACTATGTTTATCGGCAGGCGTGCGCTCGTCCAGTTCCTGATAAATGCTTTCTACCAGCGTATCGAGCTTGCCGTAAGATGTTTCTCTTATTTCGATCTGGACGCAATTATCGTTATGGACGCACAAGAGATCATCCAGCAAGGCGTGCACCACACAGACCAGGGCCAGCTGGGGACGTTTCGCCAGCTCTGTGGCGATGGCCGCCGATTTATAGGCGGTCAGTGTTTCAACCAGTGTATGCGGCAGGGGCGATATTTCCACCTCGGATGGCGATGGTTGGTCATTGTCGTCATTATCGGCGCGGGAATCCGGATCGTCTTCTGTACAAGGGGTTCCCCCCTGTTCGATATCCACACTCTCCCCTGCCCTGATTTTATCGAGCAGTCCTTTATTCTCCTTGTGCACGACGATATGATAATATTCCGTTCCATCATGCCGGATTTTTATAATCACACCGGCAATCGCCTTGATCTCATCCGGCCAGGTCAGTTCGATATCCGCCGATAATGCATCGCGCTCTTCATCGACAGCCGTCTGGCGCGCCACAAGTTTTTTCAATTCCGGATGCTCGGCATCGATATCATCATCGGCGGTCATGTCGCCGATCCGCTCTTCCAGATCGTTATAAAGCGCATCCAGTTCCGCCATTTTGTCGGCTTGCGCCTGCGTGCCGCACAGCTCGTCATGGTCATGGAGTTCGATCAGCGATTGCCGGGCGCTATAATCCAGCTCCTCGCGATATTCGGCCCAGCTAAAACCACGCGCCTTCAGTTCCGATACCCGTGCGGATATTTTTTGCTCGAACAGATCCTGCAATAACTTCGGGTTGTCCAGCGTGATATAGCGATCATCGTCGTCGAACAGGTCGCGCGAGACGGTTCCACCGGCTTCCTCATAGCTCTCAAGCGTCACATATTTGACGCGAAGGTCGCGCGCGGTCAGTTCCCTGTCGAGCAATCCTTCGCGGATATCGGCAACATCCATCGGTTCGTCATAGCGGTCCTGTTCTTCAAGGGCGTGCTGTAATATTTCTTCCTGCCGGTCGTGATCTTTGGTGATCGCAAAGGCCTGTGCCTGCGAGAGGTTGATCTTACCCTCGCGATAGGCCGCCAGCACCACAGGCGACAGGCTCGCCAGTTTCAGGCGTTGGATAACGGTATTCTCCGACAAGCCGAACCTGGCGGCGATCTCGGCCATATCCATGCCCTCTTTTTTCAAACGCATGAACGCCTCGAACTGATCGGCCGGATGCATGGCCTCGCGTACAGCATTTTCAGCCAAGGCCAGTTCCGCCAGATCCTGTCCCTCTTCGGCGACACGGCAGGCGATACCGGCCCTGGCCGAGATTTTCCCCTGTTCGCATAAAATATTCAGCGCTTTGAGGCGGCGTTCACCGGCGATCACAAGGGCATTGCCGTCCTGATCCGGCGGCGTCACCACCAGCGATTGCAGCAGGCCATGGGCGGCAATCGACGCGGCCAGTTCATCAATTCCCCTGTCTCGGCCCGTCTTGCGGGGATTGTCCTGCCATGCGACAAGCTTTTCCAGCGGAATAAAAACGATTTCGGCGGTGGCGTCATCGATCGATGTGATGCGCAAGTTCATGGGTGTGTCTCCTTTTTATTGTTTAACTCGGTGGGGCGAACAAGATCGTCCGCGTGGTACCAGAACGCGCCGCGCGCTGTATTGACCAGAATGTCGTATATGTACCCGATGCTGCCCCCCGGCTTTTCAACGGGCAGTTCGCGCGTATCCAGGACGGCCCCGCAATATTGCTGTCCCTGATAGGGAACAATGCAGAGATCACCGCCCTTCCAGGCACAGCCTGTCGCAACGGAAGCGATGGCATGACCGTTATCATTGGCGCAGACAGGGCGGAGGATGATTTTATCGTCCATGATAACCCCCGTTGCGGAACGCCTCGTCAATCATCATCATGCACTGGCGTAAGACAGGTCTCGATTTTGGTCCGTCGTGCGCATGGGCGCGGATGCGGCGCATCATGTCGTCCGGCGGTTCGACGCGTTGCTTCAGGCATTCAGCCACAACAAACGCATCGATCAGCAACCGCAACTCCGGTGCCAGATCGTTATAACGGCGGCGCGCAAATTCATCGGTACGTGCGGCCAGGTCGATCACGTCATGCGTCATATTTCGGCTCCTGTTTCGGGATGCGAATGCCGGCGAGTTTGGCGGTCAGCTGTGCGACCATATAGGCCTTCGGCCAGTGCGTGTGGGTATCGGCGCGCATGATCAGGCACTCTTCGAGAGAGTCCGCAACCTCGTCCGGCGCGGCAGGTTGGCCGTGCACCGTCCATTGCACGACGATCTCGGCGGCGATCATGGCAATGTACAGCGCCTCTTGCGCGGCCTCATCAAGGTTCGAGATATCGATTTCGTACGGTAGTGTGGTCATGGCTGGCTCCGCATGCGCTTGTGCTTTTTTGCCGATGCGTCGCGCTTCGGCATCTTGCCCCCTTTGCGCAGTTCATAAGCGCGCGTCATAACCACGCCGACGGTGCGTTCCAGTGCCAGGGCAACCGCTTCAGGACCCTGTGCTTCATAATTTTCGATGAGGTATTTTTCCTCGGATGTGGTCCAGGGTAATTTGTGCCGGGCGTGATAATCGGGATGGTATTTCATCCGACCGTGCGCATCGTATTCGATCGTTTGCGTCATGCCGCACCGCCTTTGACGGTCAGGCCGACAGCTTCATCTGCATCGGGGCAGGGTTCGGTGCGCCCCTGCGCGATCGCGCGGGCGTTTATCTCGGCGGCATAGGCAAGGCAGGCGTAATCAATCTGGACGGTTTCAATGCGTTCTAATTGGCCGCTGATCCTGTGAAAATGCGCCGCCAGCACGCCGAACAGGATAGCAAACAGAATAAAGCGATGTATAATATGAATCTGTGCGGTGTTCATTAGAACCCTCCCTGCTCGATTAAAAGGAAACCAAGACGGCTATGTGTGTCCTTGAGCAGACGCAATTCCAGCGCGCTAAGCGTGCGGCCGTCACAGGTGCGGTCCAGCGCGGCGGCGGCATCGGCCAGTGCTGCGACCGGCCCCAGCGGGGCGGGATCGCGCGTGCAATCAATCAGCCTCAGTGACTGGCGGTATCGGGATTGTGCGTTGTAGTATGTCATTGCTGACCTCCCTTCACGCGGCGGCAGGGCGACGCGGTGGGGGATTCCACGCATCCGCCGCCCTGCGTTACAGTGGCCGAATCACCGAACCCAACCACTGAAAGGAAAGAATGATGGATTGTTCCGAAGAGATATTGATTTTGGCCGCCGTGCAGATGGCGGCCCTGACACGCGGCAAATCCACCCCAAGCGTGAACGGCGGCGACACCCTCAAGGCGCGCATTGCTAGGAATTACGCGTGGCTGTCTCAGCTGGCGGAGACCGGTCCGCAGGATCTGCCCGACCGGAATTAACAAGCGTATCCGCTTTTTCAAAAGCGATGCGGACGCACCGGCCCGTGAGCAGATAATCCTCGAACCGTGCGGCCGTGCGCACGATGTCGCCGGCGTCACCGCGCGGATTGTGATGGCGGGCGAGGCGCAGGGCGTGCTCGCGCACGGCGAAGATGTCGTGGTCCTGAACCGCCGCGTCGTCTGCGAGGGACAAAGGCGCG
>CAYSGL010000116.1:0-5213 GCA_964430725.1 uncultured Pseudobdellovibrionaceae bacterium | reverse complement strand
GACACCAACGTTCCATCGAAAAGTTTTTTCATTATGTCGCCTTTTGTCTTTCAAGAATAAATAAGCCAGTAGAAAAATTTCCGGCTGTTAGCAGCAATCGGATTGATGTAACAACTTCAGACGTAGTTCTGCGGCCGCCAAATATTGAAATGCTTTGACCACCAGATGTGCTTATATATGAGATTTGCCCCATAATATCGTGGCGACCGCTCTCCCCGGGGTTCCCCAGAAAGAAGTGGCCCGTCCAAGTTTCGTTAGCCGAACTTCCGCCGACGCTGCCTGCGGCACGCACCCCGTTGGTAATCCCGTCCCTGACTTGTATACTACTGCTTCCCTCAGTCCTATCTTCCTGGCATGTGTATCCGCTGGTTTGCCAAGTAGGGGTTGCACCTGTGCCTATCTGCGCATACGGGTTGCCGTCTTCTGAGTTTTTTACACCCACAGCTCTTATCCTATAGTTCCACCCCGCTTCAAGGCCCGTGAACTGAACAGACGAATCGCCGCTCGCCGTATGGTGACTTACATGCTGCCAATCAAGGCTTATATCGCCTGGTTGCAGTGCAGTATCGGCTTTTGCGCCTTGAGCTGTAGTGGCAAAAAGTGGAACGAGTTCGTCGAGTGTCAAAGTTCCTTTTTGCCACTCTGCTTCGCCTACAGCCGGATCAATACAGATATATTTTTCACGCGGCGTGCTCGTCATATCGTACCAGGCAGAGTTTTGTATATACCCCTGCGTGATATCGTCATCGACTGTTGGCGGCCCATCGCCGTTGTAATTGATGCGCGCAACGCCGCCACCCGCAATCCGTTCGTCTTTTATATCGGCATTGACGATTTCTTCCTGGGCAGGTGAGAGCGTGACAGCGGCCAACGGCAACATTCCGCCCGGGACCGGCGGCGGGGAGGGATCGGCATCCTCGGTACCGGCCACAATCTGGATCGATCCGTCTACCGGATTCAACACAACGCGATCAATCCATGGATTGGTCACCCGGGCCGTGAAGGAGGGTGAGTTTGTGGCGGCAATTTCCGTCAGCGCTGCGCCATTCCAAAGCGGACCGCCCAGGCATCGTATGGTCAGGTCCGGCACATCCTGGGCCTGGACGTGGAATGCAGCGGCCAGGCGCGCCATGACAGCAAAACCATTGTCGATATTGTTTTTATAATGGGCGCCGGATTGCGCTTCATTGTCGGGCTGGATAAAGGGGCTGGTCATCTATACTCCTGTTGCTCGATAGAAAGCAGGGCGGACAATCCGGTTTCCTGCCGCGTCATAAACAGATAAGGAAAAGCCGTTTCCGGTCACGCTATGCCACGATGGAAAGGCGGGCGTATCCGAATTGACCGTAATTTCGATGAAAGGCGAGCGCGCGAACTGCCCGCTAAAAACAACCGGCACGTCACCGGAATCGCTGACAGAGATCTCTCCATATTCCTCGCGTTCCTCGATATCCACGACCGGATTAAAGGAAACAAGGGAGCCGGTACCCTGCATCAGGCTGACATCAAGTCTCTGAATGAACCGTCTGGCCGTTTGCGTTCCGATGGTCCAGTCCTGAAAGGCACCATAGTCACCGCCGTCCAATGCCGATGCGACTTCCAGCGAGGTTATCAGAACACCTGATTCACCAGGTCCAAGCGCCGTTTCTCTTTCCGCCCAGATGCGGACGTTGGCGTAATCGAACCCGATATCGAATTCCGCCGACTGGTATGAAAACCGCTCCGGCGGCTGGATGCGATACTGATCGAAAACATCAAAGTCATCGCCGCTCGCGAGCGCGCCATCGTCCGGCACAAGATGGCCTGATACATCATGTACAAGACAGTCCGTCTTGATCCCGATCCATCGGGGCGCCGCTTCGCGCTGAAAGATAATATCGAACGCATTCAGCATATCGACGGTAATGATCTTTGCGGTCAGACTGGCATTGCCCGACGTATCGCGTGCCTTGATGCCAACCTTCCAGCGGCCGGGCGGCAGGGCGGCGCTTGTCAGCTCGTCCCCGCGCTCGACCTCTTTCAGGACCGTCATATTATTCCAGAGCGCATCACCGGTCAGCGTTGTGGTACTCTCGATATAACGAATGTCATATCCGGCGGCGTCAAGATCCGGTATCTGTTCCCAGCGAAACAGACAGACATCACCGTTCTGCTGGCCGCTGAACCGGATCACATCGGACGGCCGCGCTTCCTTGCCGATCACGACATGCGTCTGTTCGCCGGACCATTCGCTGGCGCGGCCATCCGCGTTGATCCATCGCAACTGGTAGGCATACGCAATATTCGCCTCAACCGGAAACAGGCCGATCTCACCCTGATCGGCGTCAGCTGACAGATAGGTCCAGACCCCGTCTGATTCTGCCTCACGAAACCGCGCTTGAATGGTCCGCAACCCGGAAAACAACGACGATGGTCTATCAAAGCCAATCAAAATACGGTTCGCCAAAGATCCATCCGGATCGCGCAACAGGACAGAACCGTCAGACCGGACACTGCTTATCTGCGGCACAAACAGGGCTGCGCCGCCGGTAACATTGCTATTCCACTCCGGAACATCTCCCTCATCGGCCTCATGCACTATGGGCGCGTAAGGAATACACGTGACACGCATATTCGATCCCTGGCCACGCTCGATCGTCCGCACGAGAACCTGAAGGCACTCTTTTTCACTTTCGCCGAACATGAACAAATCACCGGCATGGGGACCGGCCGCCAGCGGAACGGGCGTCACAAGCTCCAGTATTACAACGCCGCCGGCCGCATCATCCGTCACAACAGGCATCAATAGCGAAGCACCTTCGGGCAAGACGACCCTGAGGACATATTCCTTTCCATCCTGCATGACGACGGGCGAATCCAGTGTCACCGATGTGACGTGCGTACCGTTATCGGATGTCGCGGCGAGGCGGCCGGACGACAGGCCCAATCGCGGGACATCATGGGTCAGCAGGCATAAATCGCCGCGCGTCGATTGCAGACTCTCGAAATCCGTCCAGAAAAAGAATTTTTCACGGCGATTATATATTTCAGCCAGCTGGTGGCGGCCATGCATCCAGATCAGGCCGGGATCGGTAATGCCCGGCATCTCCGTGTCCTGGTATTCTGTCGCGCTATCCTCATCATATCCGTCGATAAAGATCGACCGCATGTCGGGCCGCCAGCCTTTTTCGGCATTGGCGAAACGCACGCGGATCGCATGCGGCAAATCAGGATAGGACAGCTCGCCGGAAAATTCCCAGGTGTTTGCGGGTGTAAAATGCTGGACAGGCACGTCTTGCGGTCGATCCATCGCGATAGTCACCCGACCGTCAGGACGGTGGTGAAAAGCACGCCCTGCCGTACAAGCTTCATCGAGCAATGCGCCGACGGACGTCTTGTAATCAATGACGGCATTATATCCGAAACCGCGCTCGGCACAGTCGAGATAGAACGCTTCGAAACTTGGCAGATTCAGCTCTATATCCGGCAAGGGAATCTTGGTCGCCGGTCCTTGCAGAATATCCCGCGCGATGGCTGCACAATTCGATGTTGCCGCGCGCGTATCCCAGTTATCGTTGTCTGCATCATAGACCGGCAGAATCGACGTCGCGATGCAATTCATCGTGTCGACAAAATTATTGAGCTGGCCCGATGCCTTGATACGGAACGCCGTTTTTGCCACGGGTTTGTTAAAACGAACAGGGTCCTCGTTGCTGATCGAGCGCAGGCGCGACCAGAAACTCTTATCAAATATCTTATCATCGTCCGTGTCGGCGGTTGTCCGCCGCACCCGCACATCATACTGACCGCGCGGCACAGGAAAATGGCGCGACCGCCTGATTTCACTTGGCCGCTTCTCACGTATCTCAATCCCGACCGGATAGAGCGTTCCGCCGGCAACAACGAGCGATAAATCCCCCGTTGAAGAAACAGCGAATTCCCCGACATTTTCACGGGCGGGTATCGTCGCGGTGCGCGTATCGGTGATCTCGACACTCGTGACCGCGCCGTCACCATCAACCGTTACCTTGATTGTCGCAAGGGATGCCGCCCAGGATGGCGTTTGCGGGACCGGCGGCGATGACGTATTTCCCCGCGCGCCATATATGACACTGATATCGCCTGTATTGCGATTGATCAGGACGCGGGCGATATGGGCGGACGGCAGGGGCGTGTACGGCCAGCTAAGGGTTGTACGCGGCGCGGGCACCTTGAGCGTCAGACTTTTTTCCGCAACCTCAATCCCGGCGACAGCAGACCGCCATTCTTCCGTACCGGCAGGCGCATATTCCACTTCGAAGCGCAGCAGCCGCTGGACACGCTCACCGCGATCATCAAACTCCACAAGACCGCTCGGCAAGGTAATCTCCACGCCGATCTCATCCGTATCCGGCTGGGTTGTCCGTACAATCCAGCCATTCTCCTGCGTCAATGCGACGGCCAGACTGTCTTCATAAACATCTCTGGTAAACAGGGTCAGCGGTTCGTCGTCATCCCACCCCTCGCGATGCTCGATTTCAACGCCCTCGAATTGCTCGATTGCCGTTTCGCCGATTTTAAAATCGGACAGGGAAAGAGGGCCGTACCCCCAGATAATCAGGCCGCGAAGATACTGATCATCGCCATCCGTTTCCGTGTAGGATTTCGCGCCCATATCCCCGTATAAAAGATGCGTTCCATACAGGCGGGGGATTTTTTCCCACGGACGCTCACGGTTGCGCGCGCTATCGATCGAAAAATACTGGCTGGTATCGGCATTCGTATTCGACAGGCGGCCGATTTTAGGCGTCTGTGGCGGTATCAACGCGCTGAGGGCAAGATTGCCGGCAAAGCTGATCAGGGCACCACCAACGGCTGTCGCCATAGCACTTTGCGCACCGAAAATCATTCCGCCAAGAGCAGGCCCGAAGTAAGAACCTGCCGCCAAAAGAGCAATCGACAAGACGGTGCGCAGCGGGTTCTTGCCGCCGCCGCCGTCGTGAAGCGTGACAATCACATCCAGATGATGCCCCGGCTTGGGCCGGACGCGCGCCCAGTACGGCTTGGGAATTTCGATGCCGCCATGATAGACAATCGCATCGCGGCGAAGGAATTCATCCGGCTGGATGTGACGCAGAATCTCTTCAACGGTTTGTCCGGCCATCAGCTGCATCGCCACGCGTTCCATGCGGAACGGATGCGGCGATGCACTGACCGATAGCATCGGCGCGCAGGGGGTGACGATAGAATGATTT
>CAYSGL010000115.1:0-5308 GCA_964430725.1 uncultured Pseudobdellovibrionaceae bacterium | reverse complement strand
AACATTTAATGGTGAAGTTTTTATGAGCACAGAAAATAAAGCGCATTTGCAGGTTGTTATTGTCGGTCATGTCGATCATGGGAAATCGACACTGATCGGCCGTTTGCTGGCAGATACGGGCACATTGCCCGATGGTAAGCTTGAGGAGCTGGAGGCGATTTGTAAAAATCGCGGTGTTCCGTTCGAATGGTCGTTTGTTCTCGACGCGTTTCAGGCCGAGCGCGATCAGGCTATTACGATTGATACCACGCAAATCTGGTTCAAAACTATCCAGCGTAATTATGTGATCATTGATGCGCCCGGCCATCGTGAATTTTTGAAAAATATGATTTCCGGCGCGGCGGCAGCGGATGCCGCGATATTGGTTGTCGATGCCGCCGAGGGTGTGCGGGAACAGACCAAACGCCATGCCTATATGTTGAAGCTTCTCGGGATGCAGCAAATTGCGGTTGTCGTCAACAAGATGGATAAAGTTGGTTTCAATCCAGAAACTTTCGAGGATGTATCGCGTCAGGCACGTGAATATTTATCGTCCATCGGATTGAAAGCGCATTCAGTGTTGCCTATTTCAGCCCGTGAAGGCGACATGATCGCCGGGCGCGGAAATCATCTTGATTGGTATAGCGGCAAAAACCTGATCGAGACACTTGATGCTTTTGAGACGTTGCCAAGTGCTATCGGCGTACCGCTGCGCTTCCCGGTTCAGGATGTATACCGCTTTGATGAACGCCGCGTTCTGGTAGGTCGTCTTGAAAGCGGTATTTTGAGAAAAGGTGACACGCTCTCTTTTTCTCCGACAAATGAGAAGGCGATCGTCACATCCATAGAAAGCTGGCCCGCAGAGCAGGGTGAGCTTGTCGAGGCCCATGCCGGTGAGTCGATAGGCATTACATTGAGTGAACGCATTTTCGTCGAACGCGGCCATGTGGCGAGCCATGAAAAAAACCTGCCGATGTTATCGAATGTCTTTCGTGCGCATCTGTTCTGGCTATCCAATAAACCGTTGGCTGTCGGCAATATATATAAGGTTCGCTATGGCACGACAGAGGCGAGTGTTAGCGTCCAGTCGATTGACAAGATGATTGATACGCAAGACCTGTCGCAAGATGATGCCGCCATGGAAGTGGCGCGCAATATGGTCGCAGAGGTGACATTCCGCGCGCGTGATATTCTGGCGATAGATCCTTACGAGTCCCATGGAAAACTGGGTCGACTTGTTGTGTATGATGGCGGGGATGTTGCCGGCGGCGGGACGATCAGCATGGAAGGCTATCCTGACCAGCGCATTTCAGCTGGACCCAAATCACAGAATATTTTTACGGTGCACTATGCGGTGACGCCGGAAATGCGTGCGATGCGAAACGGGCATCGCGGTGGCATATTCTGGTTTACCGGATTGTCCGGTGCCGGAAAATCGACGTTAGCGCTCGAGGTTGAAAAAGAATTATTCGCGCGTGGCATGAACGCCTATGTGCTGGACGGGGACAATGTACGCCATGGCTTGAACAGCGATTTGGGTTTTTCTCCCGAAGATCGTGCGGAAAATATTCGCCGTGTCGGGGAAGTCGCCGCGCTGCAGGCCAGCGCCGGATTGATCGTCGTCACTGCGTTCATATCGCCTTATCAGGCAGATCGTGACCGCGCGCGGACTGCCGCACCCGATTACTTTCACGAGATCTATGTGAAAGCCGACTTGAAAACATGCGAGGCGCGCGATCCAAAAGGACTGTATCAAAAAGCCCGCGCCGGACAGATTAAAGAATTTACCGGTATCGATTCCCCGTATGAGGCGCCGGTCAACCCCGATTTGATTGTAGATACACAGGCTAATGACGTTGGGGGATGTGTCAGACAGATCGTCGATTATATTACCGGCCATGTCGCCTTGCGCGCGTCCGATAAGGAGAAGGTCTTTGCCGTCCGATAGTAAACTTTTGGTGCATCGTGCAGCCCTGACCAATATTGTGCGGCGCATTGCGCTCGCGGCTGGGGAAATCACGCTTGATTATTACGATCGCGCCGGTTTTGCGGGGGCGGAGGAAAAAGGTGATGGCTCTCCCGTGACGCAGGCGGATCGAGCTGCTGAAGCGTATATCGTCAGGGAGCTGTACGCCGTTATCCCTGATGTGCCCGTTGTGGGGGAAGAGCTGGTCGCTGAGGGAAAAGCGCCTGATCTCTCGATGGCTGATTATATATGGTTTGTCGATGCGCTTGACGGGACGAAAGAGTTCGTTTCCGGCGGAGAGGAATATACAGTCAATATCGCCCTGACGAAAAATGGCGATCCTGTGCTGGGGGTTGTTTATGCGCCTGTCAAAGGGGAACTGTACGCCGGGTATATTGAAGAAGACGGCAGCGCCAGAGCTATCCGCTGGCTGGATGACACACAGAGTGAAAAGGATATTCGTGTGCGTTCGGCTCCGCGTGGCGGGCTCACGGTTGTGGCGAGCAAAAGTCACGGCGATGGGGGACGTCTTGACGCGTTTCTTTCGCAATTCAAAATCGAAAAAATGCTGAAAAAGGCCAGCTCGATGAAACTTTGTGCTGTGGCATCGGGGAAAGCGGATTTATATCCCCGCTTTGGCCCGACCTGCGCATGGGATATTGCGGCCGGGCATGCCATTCTTTGCGCCGCCGGCGGGTTTGTGCGCACCCTTGACGGACAGAGTTTGCGATATCACGGCGGGGATCCTCAATTTCTCAATCCTGAATTTATTGCCGGTGGATGCGAAATAGGCGAAATATCCTGATATTTCAAAGGGAAAGCAGGTTAGGTTTTTTTATACAAGGCCTTGATTTCCACAAAAATCTCGGCTATGCATAGCGACCGTTTCTCTTAAGGATTGGGGCGTAGCCAAGCGGTAAGGCATCGGTTTTTGGTACCGACATTCGGAGGTTCGATCCCTCCCGCCCCAGCCATTTTAATCAACATAGTTGCCACATATGTCTATGCCACGAAACTGCGGGCAATGGCGTGCGCCTGCGTATGGTGGCTGTGCGCACAGGCTTTTTAGCATCGTTTAAGGCAGAAAAGTAAAAAGGCGTTGGATAAAAAGGAATTATTTTCCCGCAGGCAAGTTGGAAAGCCATGGAATGGCAAACGAAATTCAGCCCTGTTCTCAATAAATGGTGCGTTTATAAGGTAGATTGCGCGCAGCGTGCCTTGGAAAAATTATTCGATAATAAGGAAAGCGTCGATAAGTGGGCGCTTGAAAAGGAAAAGAATTTTGAAGCGCCGCCTGCTGAGAAGCCCGATGCAGTGGAAGAGGCGTCGTTTGAATCGTTCCCCGCCAGCGACCCACCGAGCTGGATAAACAGTGATGCCCAGTAATATGTCACGAAATTGAGGGAACTGATTGTGACTGCTATTGTGGATTAAAGTAAGTTTCAGGAGAATATTTCCCTTGCAAGCCGTTCTTGATGACGTACGTAATCTCACTGATCATTCTTTAAAAGCTCCCCGCGTCCTGTTGGCGAAGGCCACCAGTGAGAGCATCATCGGTACCTCGACCAATACGCCCACCACCGTGGCCAGCGCCGCGCCGGAATTCAGGCCAAAGAGACTGATGGCGACTGCAACCGCGAGTTCAAAGAAATTGGACGTACCGATCAGCGCGGCGGGCGCAGCGGTGGAAAAGGGCACGCGCCATATATATGCCCAGCCATAGGCGATGGCGAAGATGCCGTAGCCTTGGATCAGCAGTGGAACGGCAATCAGCGCGATAATCAAAGGTTTGTCTATAATTGTCCCTGCCTGAAATCCGAACAGCAAAACAACGGTGGCCAGCAAGCCCATAATCGAAAACGGCTTTATACGCGCCGTGAATGTGGCAATATGTTCATGGTTGCCGGCACCGTCAAGTTTTTTACGGGTGAGATATCCCGCGACCAGAGGGAACAGCACATACAGCAACACAGAGAGCAGCAGCGTTTCCCACGGCACGATAATATCCGTCACGCCCAGGAGCAGCGCCACCAAGGGCGCAAAGGCGAAAATCATAATGATGTCGTTGATCGATACCTGCACCAGTGTGTAATTGGCATCGCCGCGCACAAGCTGGCTCCACACAAACACCATCGCGGTACACGGTGCCACGCCGAGCAAGATCATCCCCGCGATATATTCCTTGGCATCTTGCGGATCGACCAGCCCCGCGAAAATATATTCAAAAAATAGAATGCCGAGCGCGGCCATGGTGAATGGTTTGATCAGCCAGTTAATCACCAGTGTAATGCATAGGCCCTTTGGTTTCTTACCAACATCTTTGATACTGGCGAAATCAACATTCACCATCATCGGGTAAATCATCACCCAGATAAAAACTGCCACCACCAGATTGACGCTGGCATATTCAAGGGCGGCGATTGTTTGAAACGCTTGCGGCACAAGCAGCCCAAGGCCAACTCCGGCAGCAATACACAGCCCGACCCAAAGGGAGAGATAGCGTTCGAAAATACCGAGGGGTGATGAGGATTTTGAGGTCATTTTTTTTCGCTTAGTTGATTAAGGCGCTTTCTAAAATATGTTTTTCGGAGCAATAAGCATAACGCTCCTTCTGATGAAAGGATAATCTATTAATAATCTTAACATCGTTCTGGGATAGGATTGCTTTGCCGTAGTTTATTGTTGGAGTACCAATTTGGGATCTATCGCTTTTGGGCACAAATGAAACACAATGTTTATTTGAAACAGGGAAGTGCTTTTTCACATTCATTTTGCTCCAGTCGATATTATCTTCTACGTAATGCTTCTCTAATGAGAGCATTTCAACGCAAGTAAACATGTCATTTAAAATTAATGGCGGAGAACCTTCTTCAGCAGTAAGCATAAATAAGTCGAAATTGTGTGTTAAAACATTATGCCTATACACAAAATGTGGCTCTAGTGTAATTGCATAAGACAAGCCTTTACTTTCATTACAATCTGTAGCAATTTTTTTTGTAGCGTCAAAGTTTATTGCGCTCATTTTTGATAGAACGCCATCATCCTTTATAACTTCTTCGGCTACATTGATCGCCCTTGGGGTTCTTATAAAAAGAAGCACTATAAAATCTATTAATTGAGGAATGTCTTCTTGCGTAATATTTACAAATCCTGTTGCCTGAATTTTTTCAAACAATTTTGTGGTATGTGTTTCAATTTTTGAGAAATTTTCTTCGACTTTATAGTCCTTTTTGTGCCCCTTGATGACGGTATAAAGATGTTTTTGTTTTGCGATTGAATTGATATTTCTTGGATCGCTTATCTTATTTTTAACGGCATCAAACATGAAAATGCTGTTGCTCTTATTTACGAAACCCTTAAGAA
>CAYSGL010000114.1:1193-5309 GCA_964430725.1 uncultured Pseudobdellovibrionaceae bacterium | reverse complement strand
GTTTTCTTAACCACTCATTAACACTTTGTCTATAAAAATCATCCTCATTAAACATAACTGTGAAACTATATGGAGATATAATAATGAAATCGATCAAGTGTGTGGGACAACGCTTTATCGCTCTGTTTAAGGGGTATGAAGCCAACCAGAACGAAATTTCTTTGTTTGATGTCAAAGAGTTATATGATGCCGCCTATGATGAGAAAGCCCGCGCACGCGCCAGCCTGAAGACCTTTAAGGCGTTGCTGGACAAGGCGGAAATGCTGGATGCGGCCTACCGCGCTCAATTACAGGCCGAGCGGATGCGCCTGTACGGAAAGGCGGCCTAGGATGTCTATTCAGCTTAAAGACCCGATCGGCTCCTACCAGCCGCGCCTGACCCGTTTTTTGGAGAAGATGATCAAGGTGCGGGGCCTGACGCCCACCGACCTGCATCTGTGGCACGTGATGGACAGCACCGCCTTTCAAGACACCGAAACCGCGCTGGATACGGTCCTGTTCAATGAAGCACAGGCCCGCCGCCGGACAAAAAAGCAGGCCAACGATTAAATCCCCCTATCCCACACAATCCCACACAATCCCCACCCGTCCGGTTATCTATGCCGGGCGGTTTTTTTACCGGTCCGCTTTTGGAAATTTGCGCCATTGGCGCTTGTTCTGATATTCATCAAAGGATAGAGTAATTTTTCATGGTGTGGATGGGTCACGCCGGTATTGGGTGTTTCTGGGGCGTTTTTTGGGCGTTTGAAAAATTGAAAAGCATGACAAAAGCGGTAGGACATTGCGTTTTAATGGGGGCGGCGTTGCTGATGGCGGCCTGTACCCCGATGACATTTGGGAATTTCGGACAAAACAGGGTAGAGCCGCGCGACCCCCAGGTCGTCGCTTCGCCCGACAAGGTATCCCTGATGCTGGCGGAAAGTGCGGATAAAGCCGCAAACGCGTTGCAAACGCTGGCGGCGGTCGAACAGGCCCAATCGCCGGGGGTCCGTGTCCCGCCGATTAGCGATGCCCCGCCGGAGCTGGCGCGCGCGATCACCATCAATTGGATCGGCCCCGCCGAACAGCTCGGCAAGGCGCTGGCCGACCGCGCCAGCTATGGCTTCCTGACGCTGGGCGATGCGCCGCCTGTGCCGCTGACCGTCAATATCGATGCGGTCAATCAGCCGATTATCGACGTGCTGCGCGATCTGGGCCTGCAAATGGGCGAACGCGCTACCTTGCGTGTCGATTCATCGCGCCGTGTGATCGAGTTGCATTACGCGCCGGTCAATAGTTTTTAGAAAGGGTTGCCTTTTTCCATGCGTACCGCTGTCCTTGCTGTATTGACGCTGGCCTGCCTGACACAGGGCGCGGCGAATGCGTGGGCGCAAGGGGGCGCACAGGATGAGGCGCAACAGCCGCCCAGCCTGTCCGACCTGCAACGCATCGAACCGGAAATCCGCGTGGATGAAGAAGAAGAATCCATGCCGCTCGATATTCGCCGCGACGCCTTGCGCGAAGCCGCCTATTCGTTCGGCGCGCGCGGGGGCCTGGCGATGCGCACGCACGAAATCCGCGCCGAACTTGAAAGCCGCGCGCCGTATCTCGATAAAGTATTTGACTTCCGCCAACTATTAATTCCCGCCCAATCGGGCCTGCTGATCGAACCGCCGGTCATTTCCGAATCGCTGGATGCGCTGCATATCGAGAATAGCGGATTGTCGGCGGCAGTCAGCGACAGCGTCTATAACATTGGCCGCAATGCGCGCATTGTTTCGACCGCGCGTACCTGGCGGCAATATCTGGAACGTGAATGGGACACGGTCGATCCGCCGCCCGATATCCTGCGCCCGCAAAATGACGAAGAGCGCAAAAGCTGGATCGAGTGGACCGCGCGTGGCTGGGAACAGGGCATTACCCAGGCCAACGATATTTTCCAGGAAGACATCAACCGCCTGACGGCGGATTATCGCGGCATGGTGCGCTATCGCATGTTGCTGGCCAAGGGTATGGTCTCTCCGCCCTATGCGTTGCAGGTCGATCGCGGCGTGACCGGCGGCGGCAATGAAATGCGCGTCGGCGACCGCGCCCTGTCCATCACCGGCCTGCCGGCCCTGAAAGCGGATACGAGCCAATGGCAGTCCGTAAACCGGTAAGCCTCCTCAAAGGCAAGGATAATATCGCCGAAACCTGGCCCGAAGAACCGGCCCGTTTTGTCGATGATCTGGTTGATCCGTTCATTTTGTGGTGCGTCAAGAAAAACGCCTCGGACATCACCATCCAGACCGACCGCCCCGTTTATAACGAAATTTACGGCACGCTGTACCCGGCGACCTTCCGCCCGCTGGACGCGGCGGACATGAATGTTTTTCTGAATAAAATCTATGGCCCCGAAGCCGGCGCGCGTCTGGCCGGCGGAAACGATCTTGACCTCAGCTATGAAATCCGGCCCGACCGGTATACCCGCATCCGTTTTCGTGTGAATGTGACCGCCGTTCTCTCGCGCGGGCGCGATTCCGCCCAGATCACCTTGCGCGTCTTGCCCAACGAACCGCCGACGATGGACGACTTAAAGATCGAGGAAGACATCATCAAGAACTGGAACCCGCGTCAGGGCATGGTCATCGTCACCGGCCCGACCGGATCGGGGAAAACCACCTTGCTGGCCGCCGGTATCCGCATGTTGATGGAACGGCCGCGCGGGGCGGGAAAAATCGTGTGCTACGAAGCGCCGATCGAATTCGTCTATGATGCCATCAAATCCCCGCGCTCGCTGATTTCGCAAACCGAAGTACCGCGCCACCTGCCCGATTTTGCACGCGGCGTACGCAACGCCCTGCGCCGCAAACCCAACATTATTCTGGTCGGCGAAGCGCGGGACAAGGAAACCATTTCCTCGGCGATCGAAGCCGCGCAAACCGGCCACACGGTGTACACCACCACCCACACAACCGGCGTTGCCGCCACAATCCAGCGTATGGTCGCCACCTTCGACCCGAACGAGCGGTCCGAGCGCGCCTACGCGCTGATGGAAACCGTACGCCTTGTCGTGACTCAGGCGCTGGTGCCCAAGGTCGGGGGCGGACGCGTCGGCGTACGCGAATGGATGCCCTTCAGCGACGAGGTGCGCGGCAAGCTGATGGAAATGGATTTCAAGGAATGGCCGACCGAAATTTCGCGCATGATCGCGCATTATGGCCGCCCCATGGCGCGCTCGGCGGAAATTTTATTCGAAGCCGGCACCATTGACCGCCGCACCTATATCATGCTCTCGAACTCGACCGGCGCCGGCGGCGGGGATTGATCCGCCCATGCTTTCAACCATCATCACCATAGTTTATGCGATCATCATCATCGTGCTGGTGCCGGTTTTTCTGTCACTCGAAATCGCGTCACGCAAATCACGCGTCTATGCCGCGCCCAGCACGCCATGGATGCGGCGGCTTGTGATCGCGCGCCTGAAAGAGGAAGCCGCCGCACTTGACAAAAAAAATCCGGTGATCTACGAACTCGGCGCGGCCTGGGGCACGCTGGCGCTGGCGGCGGCACGCGCCTGTCCCGATGCGCGCATCATCGGATATGACCTGGCAGGCGTACCCTTGATGGTGGCGCGGTGGCGGGCGCGCCTTCGCGGAATCAAAAACGTGACCTTTATCAAGGCCGATTTTTTTAAACAGGATTTATCCGACGCCGATATCGCACTAACCTATCTGACCGAAAATCTGATGAGCGAGCTGGGCGAAAAAGCGATGCGCGAAATGAAGTCCGGCACCATATTAATTTGCAATACGTTCGGCATACGCGGATGGACGCCTGTGCGCGTCGATCGGGGACAAAAGCGCATCTTGAAACTGGATGTCCTGACATACCGCTTGCCGGAGTCTCTCCCGCGCGAATAGGCCTATCTGCCTACTCCCGATTTTTTCCGGTAGGGGAACAATGAGCGTCTTTATACGCCTTCAAGACCGCATTGATTCTGGTTTGATAGCCGCGCCCGCTATTTTTGAAAAATTCAAGCACATCCCGATCTACCCGCATGTTTAAAACTGCCTTGGGTTCAGGGGCATGGATGTCGACATTGCTCCAGTCAATAACCATCGCCCCTTCATCGGCATCATCGGCAATAGCTGCCTC
>CAYSGL010000114.1:0-1183 GCA_964430725.1 uncultured Pseudobdellovibrionaceae bacterium | reverse complement strand
CATTTCTGATGCCGCATGCCAGTCGCTTTGCGTTCCTTCTACGGCCTGCTTGCGCTTTAATTCATCCGCCGTATAACGTTTGATAGAATTCTTCTTCTTCATGTCGTGACCTCCTAAAAGAAATGATCCGGCGCGCGCCTCCTCGCTGGGTCCAGACAACGGTGTAAAATTTTCCGTTGATCTGTCCGATGCTAAGGGTTCTATCTTCTGTTTCCGTCTTTGCCGGAACATGGGCAACAGGCCGACCATCAAAAAGTAAACAGCTGTCTATGAAATCAAGCTTATGCTTTTCGAGATTGGCCAGGCGCTTGGCTTCATCCCATTCATACATGGATTAAGTATATACTATTGTATATACAATGTAAAGGAAACAAACAACATATCCGCCAAAAGGCGGCGCATAGCGGCACAGTCGCGGCGCGTGCCGTTATTCCTCGCCGAAAAACCTGTTTTCCAGCACGCCCTCGTCGCGGGTCAGCCGCGCCAAAATCATATCGAACTGGTCCAGTGTCGCGAATTCGATTTTTAAAACGCCGGCGCGCTCGCCGCGCATGACCAATTCGGCATGAACGCCCAGCGCATCCTGAATCGTTTTCTCGACCGCCGCGTGGTCTGGGGATAAAATTCGTCTTTTTTTGCCCCGGTCGCGAAAAGACGCGCCCGCATTATTTTTCGCCAGCGCCTCGGCCTGACGCACAGACAGGTTTTTCGAGACAATATCCTGCGCCAGCAATGCGGGGTTGGATGCGTTCAGCAAGGCGCGTGCATGCCCCGCCGACAATTCGCCGCTGGTCACCATGGATTGAACCGAGGGCGGCAATTGCAACAAGCGCGTCATATTCAACACATGCGGGCGGCTTTTACCGATCATCTCGGCAATCTGTTCGGGGTGATATCCGAATTCATCGGACAGGCGTTGATAGCCTTTGGCCTCTTCCATCGGGTTTAAATCTTCGCGCTGTAAATTTTCGATCAGGGCGATTTGGAATGTCTGGTCGTCATCCAGATCGCGAACAATGATCGGCACTTCATGCAGCTGCGCGCGTTGCGAGGCGCGCCAGCGGCGTTCGCCCGCGATAATTTCATACCGGCCCGGCTCGCTGCGGTTGGGGCGAACCAATATCGGCTGGAGCAGGCCGTGTTTTTTTATCGAAGCGGCCAGCGCATTCAGCGCGTCTTCGTC
>CAYSGL010000113.1:0-5317 GCA_964430725.1 uncultured Pseudobdellovibrionaceae bacterium | reverse complement strand
CGCAGCCGGATTCATGCAGCCATGTTTCGGATACAAAGGCGGTCAAGCTTCTCCAAACCTCGGTGCGGGACGTATCGCCGTCCATGACGCGATGCTCGACCAGCCAGCTTTCCTTGTCGCGGCCCCATGCCCAGACCGAAGCTTCGATCCGGTCTTTTTGAACGTCTATGCCTGCGGTCACAAAAAAACCGCCCCTGGGGACGGTTCCGATTTTGTAATCCTCGCGGCGTTCGTAAAGCCGTTGCCAGTCTGGGGCATCGCCCGTTTCCACGTACGTTTCTCCGAGTTCGGTGTTTTTGAAAGCCTTTATCGCGGCATCCGATCCTTGCGCGTCCATCCATGCGCGGGCGATCTCCGCCCATGACCGCCAGCCGAGAGGCGAATACAGGGACGATAGGTGAAATCCCGCCGTCTTGGGATCGCCGCCTTCGTTTTGCGATTGCCAGAAACCGTTATCCAGCATCCATGTCTTATGATGCTCATCGATCTGAGCTTCGCAATGTTCGCATTCGTATTGCGCCAGCTCCGGCAGATCCTTCGGCCATTTCAGCTGCTCGAATTTAAGCCATTGCGTTTCACCGCAATGCGGGCAGGGAACCATGTATCTGCGCTGATCGGTATTCAGGTAATCGCGCTCGATACGCGACAGCCCTCTGATCGTGGGCGTGGACACTAGAAAAATCTTGCGCCGTGAGAACGTCCGCGTTCTGGCTTCCGCTAGCATGACCGGATCGCCCTCGTTATCGATATCGCCGGGATAGGCGTCGATCTCGTCCAGAAACAAATATCGGACGGGCATGGAGCGCAGGCCGACCGCGCTGTTCGCGCCCGTCAATACCAGGACGCCGCCCTGAAACTCCTTGGTCATGATCGTATTGCCGCTGTCGCGGGCGCGTGGCGGTTTTATCTGCTCCCGCAGGACAGGGCTTTCATCAATAAGCGGCTCCAGCCTTTGCTTTGATGTCCGCTTCGCCATTTCGACCGTGGGCAGAACGGAAAGCATCGGCCCCGGTGCATGATGGATCACATAGCCGATCCAGTTATTGCCGCACTCGGTGGCTCCGAGCTGGGAGCCTTTCATAAAAACAACCCGCTCGACAAGCGAGCGGGGGGAGAGGCAATCCATGATCTCGCGCAGATAAGGCGTTCGGCTTGTTCGCCATGGGCCTGGCTCTGAGGCTGATTTCGTGGACAGCCGCCTGTGCTGATCGGCCCATTGGGATACCGTCAGCAAAGGATCTGGCTTCAGGCCACGCCGGAAGGCCGTGCCATAAATCAATTCGGCATTGTTGTTTTGCATTCATCATAAGGATTATTGGCGATTGTCAGGGAATGATCATTCTGGCCGGAACAAAGCAATCATCTAATCCGCTTCGGCGCTGGACTTCCGTTTTTCCGCAAGCGTTCATGATGATGCTGTTAACCCATTACGAAAGGAAAAACACAATGGCCAGCAAATCCAAAAAAACCGTGAAGGCAAAGAAATCCGTAAAATCCAAGGCGGCTGCCAAGCCAAAAACTCCAGGCAAGGTAAAGGCAGCGACCCCCAAAAAGGCTGTAGCCCCCAAATCCGCCAGCAAACCTAAATCAGACGAGCAATATTCCAAAAACGTGACCAAAACGCTCAATGTCATGGCCGCGCTTAATAGCCCGGACGGCGTTACCATCGATGAGATCACGAAAATGACGGGATGGTTGCCGCATACGGCACGGGCGCATATGTCCGGCATTCGCAAACGCCTCCGCGAGAAAGACGAGGGGGCGCAGATCGTCAAATACACCCGCGATGGCAAGACTATGTATAAAATCGAAAATATCAAAAACCATAAAGCAGAATGACGCCGATTATTCGAGCGGCGATTTGTACAGCGTAGGACTGCCAGAATAATTTTAAATTTCGCCGAACGGCTTCCCCGTAACCGCGTGGGTCGCCGTTTTGCCTGTTGCTTCCTGCCAGCGCTGCACGATAACGTCCACATATTTCGGGTCGAGTTCAATAAGCCGCGCTTTCCGTTCCAGATTTTCCGCCGCTATCAAAGTCGTTCCAGAGCCGCCGAACGGGTCTAAAACAATATCTTTTGTTTTGCTCGAATTTCGGATTGCGCGTTCCACCAATTCAACTGGCTTCATAGTCGGGTGCAAAGTTTGTAAGTGCGGCCTATTTACGAACCAAATATCGGACTGGTCACGCGCACCGCACCAATAATGATCGTTTCCTTTTTTCCAGCCGTATAAAATCGGCTCATATTGCTTATGATAGTCAGACCAGCCGAGCGTATAATGATTTTTTGCCCAAATAATGTGGGTCGAAGCGTAACCGCCCGCGTCCTCAAAGGCTTTTATCAGATTGTAAAATTCACCGCCCGCCATACAAATATACAAAGCGCCCTTGGTATATTCGAGCGCGGTAGCGGATAGGGCGCGTAAAAAGTTTTGAAAATCCGCGCCCAGGTTATCGTTCATAAGGTCGCGGCCTTTTATCTTTTTACCTTTTCCCCGCGCCCGCGTTTCTTCGGTGCGACCGTAATTTACGTTATAGGGCGGGTCGGTAAAAACCATATCGGCCAGTTCGCCACCTGAAAACAAAATCTCATAATCTTCTTTTTTCGTGGAGTCACCGCACAAAACTTTATGGGGGCCGAGCAGCCACAAGTCCCCCAATTTTGAAAACGGCTCGACGGGTGGCTCCGGTATATTTTCGTCCTGTTCGTCCGCACCGCTATCGGCGGCAATATCATATACGAGGCTATCCAGCTCGGCGGGCGTAAACGCCAATATGTCAAGGTCGAAGTCCTCGGCGTATAGGGCCGCGAGTTCGGCTTTCAATAATTCTTCGTCCCAGCCCGCGTTCTCCGCAATCCGGTTATCGGCTATGACAAGGGCGCGGGCCTGGGTCGGTGTCAAATAGCCTAATTCTATAACGGGGATTTCTATTAGCCCTAGCTCCTGGGCCGCCGCCAGCCGTCCGTGGCCCGCTATGATAACGCCGCCGTCCCCGACCAATACGGGGTTCACAAAACCGAACTCCGATATCGAGGCTACTATTTGCGAAATCTGTTCGGGGCTATGAGTACGTGCGTTCCCCGCGTACGGTAAAAGGCTATCAATAGGGCGGTACTCGATTTTTATTTTCGGGGTGGTCATAATGCCTCCAAGCAATTCCATTGCTTTTGAGTTGTCGTAATCAGAAAAAAGGTACTGTCCGGCGCAACCGCATAGGGGCGGCTGACTTTCGATGGGTTTCTAGGGTCAGGCCGCGCAACTTGGTTGACAGGTTGACAATGAGGTGACGGGTTTTGTTGAGATTTTTGTGTCAACCATCAAGGATTCAAACCGGGGGCTTTGATAATTCTTCGAGAGCTTTGTTGTGTTCTTCTTCGATGATGCGGTGAATTTCACGCGCATCGCTGATATTGGCGAGGATGGGCGCAATACGGTCGGCCAGAATTGTCAGGTGATCGCGCACGACACGCGCTTGCTTGAAGGCGGCGGCGCGGACTTCATCGATCTCAACGTATTTTCCCGCTTCGACCTTCGCCTTAATCTCCAGCAGCTTGGCCCGTTCGCTCTCGCTTTTGATGCGGGTTTTCAAAAGCAGGCGGGGCAGTTCCGCATCGGGAACCGAGCGCGGCGTCATCGGCAGAGGAGCCATGCCATCCAGCGCACTTTGATGCTCGTGCTGCTGGTGTGTTTGACGGGCCGGTTCGCGGCGGGCTTCCAGTATGGCGTCGGCCTGTACCGGATCAATCTTGCCGTTCTTGAGCGGCAGGACGCCTTCTTGAACGAGCTTGTTGATATACTGCCGCGACACGCCTCTGCGCTTGGCATAGTCGTGCTGCGACAGCATCCCGGTGGAACTGTCTGGGGTGTTGGCCATGTGCTGCTGGAGATTTTCGGGGGAGTGGCTGGCCGGGAGGTGAAGTTCTCCCGATCATGCCAAAAACTATGCCCTAAAATGCCCGAAAAGCCGTCAACAATATCCGTGACCGATACCGTCACGGTTTTATTCCTTTTAAATCAACGTCCTGATAAGTCGGATGGTTTTTGATGATCACACCTTCGGGGTCGTGCGCGTTCAATTTTGCCACGATTTTCATTAAACCGTAGCTCTGGCGCCGCCGTCCGGTGCTTTCGGATATTTTCAGCTCATGCTCGATCACCTTCCACGGCCTGCCTTCGGCGCGCCGCCAGATCACACGGATCTCGTCAGCGTTGCACCAGTTAAACCAGGTGCAGACGTAATCGTGAAACGTGACCTCACGCGGCGTGGCGTAGGTGCGGTTTGCCTTTGCAGGGATATCGCCCTGCAAAAGCTCCATCAGGTCGTAAAGGACGATGGGCCATGTGTTGAAATATCCCTGCGGCTTGGGCCGGGGCAGCTTTTTGCAAATGTCGGCGGCCTTGCGGACATAGGCGAAAACCATCTCGTCCGTCCAGTATGCCTGTGGCGGTGGGCCGTAGTATGTCATCTGACACCTCCATAGCCGTAACGGTGTTCCGCGATGGCATAGAGCATATTGCGCTGGGCTTCTGTCAGGCACGGATCCGAGAGATTGATCATCAATACCCCTTGCTCTGTCCAGGCTTTGCGCCGGAGGGCTTCCATCTCATCGGCGCTAGCCGGAGTATCGCCCATGAGTTTGGTGGTCGGATTCCGATAGGGAGTTTTAAACGGTCTGATATAGGGGGTTTTCATTTCAGGATTTCCTTCATCTGGAATTGCACCGGGCCTTCCTTCATCGCCCAGTGGAGAATGGCGAGGGCATCGGCTTCGTTGTGATCGGCGACATCGGGGTGGCCGAGCCTGGTGCGGACGGCTTCGATCATCTCGTCCTTGCCCGCGTTGCCTTTGCCTGTTGCGAATTTTTTGATCGTGCCGACGGGAACGCCGAGATATGGAACATTGTTGTGATCCTCGTCCGCCCAGGCTTTGAGCTGGCCTAAAAATTCGCCGTAGGTGTGAGCGGCAGTCGTACCGTTATGGCGGCGGACTTCCTCAAACACGCAGGCCGCTAGGCCGCTGCCTTGCTGGTGCATGACGGACAGCCAACTGCGGAAACGCAGCAAGGCCATGCCGCTGCTTTCAAAGCGCCCCGGCCTGAATTCCTCAGTGCCGGAATAAATCCGTCCTTCCGGCAGGGCCAATGCCCATCCGGTCGTGCGTCCGAGATCCAGCGCAAGGATGGATCGCGGAATCTTTCGGTCATGTTGTTCCATGACAGACTCCTCTCGTTGGTGGTGGTGGGGGTGGGCGACCATGCCCGGACATTCCCGGCGGGCGGGAAACTTGCGCTTCGTATGGGGGCAAACTCACGTT
>CAYSGL010000112.1:0-5365 GCA_964430725.1 uncultured Pseudobdellovibrionaceae bacterium | reverse complement strand
CCTTGAAATCAGTTGCCCCGCCGCCAGCCGGTGCATTATTGGATGCCCCGCCCTGTGCGCCCTGTTCAAGATGGCCGAAGCTCAGTTTGATATCGGCGCCTTTGGTCAGGTTGCCTGCCTCGAAAACGCTCATGCTGCTTGCCGGATGGGGGGTGCCGTTCACGACAAGATAAACATCGATATCTTTTTGTTCCTGTTTTTTATATCCGGCGGCACAGGCATGGACGAGGGCCATGTGGTTGACCATATAGCCGATATCCGGGATGGCCGGATCGCCGATGAGTGTTTCTTTTTTGGCGCCCAGCGGATTGTCGAGGGAGTTATTAAACCGCAGCCAGCCATTGGTGGCAAAGCCCGACCCAACCTTGGCGGCGTAGAGCGTGATATATTGCGCCCCGTTCAAGCCGTAGTTCAGCGGAATTAACAGGCCCAGTGCGATAACAAGGCGCAGGGGCGCATAGATTGAATTAAAACGCTGGCCGAATGGCGTGCCGCTTTGTGCCGTTTCCACGACCACGACGACGATGTAGTAAATAAATATCAGTGCGCCGATAATAAGGATGGCGAAATTATAAAAATGAAACAGAGTGTGCAGCGCCTTGTGAAAAGGCGTGTTGGTTGGCGCTTCGGACCCAAAGAAGTCCGGCACGCCGAATACATGGTCGAGCAGAAGGAAGGCGACATCTTTTTCCGGTGCGGCTGTTTTGAAAAAATTGATGCCGGCGGCGCCTTCCTGCGCCAGCGCTTCGCCGCTGAAGAGAAGGAAAACCAATGCCAGAAATTGCAAAAATAGAATGATGACTGCCGCAATGATGGCAAAGAAAATGATAATCTGGTCGATGTTGCGCCATTCCAGTTTCACATGGTTGGCGGCTTCGGTAATAACATCCCTCAGGCCGAACGTACCGATATTGCCCGGGCGGGTATAGGCATGGCCAACGGGCAGGATGCGCACCATTTGATAAACCGAGGCGATCAAAAAGGCGAAATAACCGAATCCGGACCCTGTGAAGGCGCGAATACGCGGCATAATTTCGGGCAGGAGCACATATCGTGCGACCTGCTTGCCGTCAATTGATGGGTAATGTCCTTTGTGCGCCATGTGTCCCCAATGGGAAAAGCCGGATTCTTGCCCGAAACCCGCTATATCCCTGTTACGATACGGTTTTCCTCACTATTGAGTGTATCATAGTGGAAGCCCCGACTTCCAATTTGGCCATAGTTTGGTCAAAAAGTCCTTAAGAATTTGATTTTTCAGAAGAAAAAACGGTTTTTCGGCCTGGGTGGACACAGGACAGGCAGGCATATGGCTGCGCCTGCCAACTTTTTGACATAATTGCTTAAAATAGCTATGCTCGCTGCAAGACGGCTTCAAAATGCCCGTGGCTGTAGAGCGCATCGAGGGCATTTACCAGCGTATCAATATCGGTTTTTGTGTGCGCGGCGGTGGCGGTGAGTCGCAGGCGCTCGGTGCCGCGCGGCACAGTCGGATAGTTGATCGGTTGAACGTAGATATCATGTTCCGCCAACAGCCAGTCCGTGACGGCCTTGCAACATTCGGCGTGACCGATGACCAGCGGCACGATATGGCTGTCGCCCGGCATAAAAGGCAGGTCTCTGGCGGTCAATGATTGTTTCAGATAGGCGGCGTTGGCGTGCGCGCGCAGGCGCTCGATCTCAGATGTTTTCAGATACTCGACACTGGCCAAGGCACCGGCGAGAACAGCCGGCGGCAGGGATGTCGTGAAAATAAAGCCGGGGGCGTAAGAGCGGATTGTATCGATCATCACGGCTGAGCCGGTAATAAAACCGCCCATCAATCCATAGGCTTTGCCGAAGGTTCCCTCAAGAATGTCAATTTGATCAAGCAATCCGTCGCGCTCCGCCACGCCGCCACCGCGCGGTCCGTACAGGCCGACGGCATGGACTTCATCGAGATACGTCAACGCATTGTATTTTTTTGCCAGCGCGCAAATCTCGGCGATCGGCGCGATGTCACCCTCCATTGAATAGACGCTTTCGAACGCGATGATTTTCGGACGCGCGGGATCGACTGAGCGTAAAAGCTCTTCAAGATGCGCAAGGTCGTTATGTTTGAAAACACGAATGTCGCCGCGTCCCGAGCGCATGCCGTGGATCATGGATGCATGATTGAGCGCATCGGAAAACACGGCGCACTCCGGCAATAATTTGATGAGGGTACTTAAGGAGCCTTCATTGGCCACATAGCCCGAAGAGAAGACAAGCGCCGATTCTTTATTGTGCAGATCGGCCAATGATTGTTCCAGATCGACATGCAGTTTATGCGTACCGGAAATATTGCGCGTGCCGCCGGCACCCGAACCATATTGATCAACAGCGTTCTTCATCGCGTTCAGAATGACGGCATTCTGGCCCATGCCGAGATAGTCGTTGCTGCACCAGATGGTGACGGTCTGTGTCGTACCATCATTTTTATGCAAGGTGGCGTGGGGAAAATTACCGGATTTTCTTTCAAGCGTCGCAAAATGGCGATAGCGCCCTTCGGCTTTTAAGTCGTCCAGCTTCGCTTGAAAAAAATCGCGGTACATTAACCGGCCTTGCGCAGTGGCTTGTATTTGATCCGGTGCGGTGTGTCGGCATCCTTGCCGATACGACGGCGGTAATCTTTCTCGTAGTCTTCGTAATTTCCTTCAAACCATTCGACATGGCTGTCGCCCTCAAAGGCAAGGATGTGTGTGGCCAGACGGTCGAGGAAAGCCCGGTCGTGCGAGATGATAACGGCGCAGCCTGGATATCTTTCCAGCGCTTCTTCCAGCGCGGAAAGTGTTTCCGTGTCAAGGTCGTTGGTCGGTTCATCGAGCAGAAGGACGTTTGCCTCGTGACGCAGCATCTTGGCAAGGTGGACGCGGTTGCGTTCCCCGCCCGATAAGGTGCCGACTTTTTTCTGCTGGTCGGGGCCGCGAAAATTGAACGCGGCGGTGTAGGCGCGGCTTGGGATTTCCACCTTGCCCAGTTTTAGGATATCGAGGCCTTCGGAAATTTCTTCCCAGACGGTTTTATCGCCGTCAAGGGAATCACGGCTTTGGTCGACATATCCAAGCTTGACGGAATCGCCGACGATAAATTCGCCTTCATCGGGTTTTTCCTGACCGGTAATCATGCGGAAGAGCGTTGATTTACCCGCGCCGTTCGGTCCAATGACGCCGACAATGCCGCCCGGCGGCAATTTAAAGGACAGCCCGTCGATCAACAGGCGGTCATCATACCCCTTTTTAATATTATTGACTTCGATGACGTTATTGCCCAAACGCGGCGGTGTCGGAATAACGATCTGCGCATTGCGCACGGTTTCGCGTTCGGATTCGGCCAGCAAGTCTTCATAGGCGGAAATACGCGCTTTGGATTTTTTGCGGCGACCTTCGGGTGATTGCCCCATCCATTCCATTTCGCGGTCGAGGGTTTTCTGGCGCGCTTGGTCTTCGCGCGCTTCTTGTTCAAGACGTTTACGTTTGGCTTGCAGATAGGCGGAATAATTGCCTTCATACGGGATGCCGCGTCCACGGTCCACTTCCAGAATCCAGCCTGTCACATTGTCGAGGAAGTAACGGTCGTGCGTCACCATGACGACAGTGCCTGCATATTCGGCGAGGTGGCGCTGCAGCCACGCAACGCTTTCAGCGTCCAGATGGTTGGTCGGTTCGTCGAGTAACAGTAAATCAGGCTTTTCAAGAAGCAGGCGGGCGAGAGCCACGCGGCGCTTTTCACCGCCGGAGAGATTAGTCACAGGCAGGTCGCCCGGCGGACAACGCAGCGCTTCCATCGCCATATCGACGGTCTGATCGAGACTCCAGCCATCGGCAGCATCGATCTCTTCTTGCAGAGTGCCCATTTCTTCGGTGAGCGCATCGAAATCAGCCTCAGGATCGGCCATCGCCGCCGCCACTTCATTATAGCGATCAACCTTGGCTTTGATAGGCGCGAGTGCTTCCATCACGTTTTCAGCGACGGTTTTGTCCGCATCAAGCTGTGGTTCCTGCGGCAGGTAACCGATGCGGGCGCCTTCGGCGGCCCAGGCCTCGCCTGTAAATTCCTTGTCGACGCCGGCCATGATTTTTAAAAGCGTCGATTTACCCGCGCCGTTCGGACCCAGTACGCCGATTTTCGCGCCGGGCAGGAAGCTGAGCGTGATGCCGTTCAAAATGGTTTTGCCGTTAGAGAAGGTCTTGGTCAGACCGTTCATCACGTAGACATATTGATAGGAAGCCATATAATCCTCTTTTTACAAACTTGGAAGCGCCCCTGATTTAGCATAGAGTAGGGCAAATGCGAAGTATTTAAGGGCAATAAATATGCAGGATTATACATCTCGCGATTCAATTGTTGAAGCAACCCGCTGGCGGGCCAAACGCTCGGCGCATGGCGGTATCGGTGCGGCAGGCTGGATCAGCCCGTATGATAGCAATCAGGATGCGGAATTTCTATCACGGGCTGGCGAGACAGCCATTGTCAACGCACCCGATATCGGTTTGCCCAATTTCGAGATCGGCCTGTCGTGGGACAATGTTGTTGTCGAGCAGGCGAAGGGTTTTTGGAACAAATTTTTCAAAAAGACCGTACAAAAAGCCGGAGTCGATATGGATTTGGGCTGTTTGTATCAGCTGGCAGACGGATCGCGTGGCGCGGTTCAGGCGTTTGGCGAGACGAACGGCGCGTTTGATGAACCGCCGTACCTGTTGCTTGATGGTGATGAACGCACCGGCGACAAGGATGGCCGCGATGAGGTAATCCATCTGAATGGTGCGCATTGGGAGAAAATCGATAAAATCCTCGTCTATACGTATATTTATGGCGGTGCGGAGAGTTTTTCCGATGTCAGGCCGCAGGTTCAGTTGTTGGTGCCGAATGAAAAGCCGATTGTTGTGACGCTGAATGCGCGCCGCGCGGAAATGGATTTATGCGCAGTCGCGATGATCGAGAATATTCGCGGCGGTATACGCCTGACAACACATCTGGAATATTATCCGGGGCATGCGGAAATGGACCGCGCGTTCGGTTTCGGGTTAGAATGGGAACAAGGAAAAAAGGATTAAGCCGATGCCCGATTATGAGGATGATTACAAACCCCAATATGCCTATGACGGGGGATCGGTCATTCAGGACAAAATGATGAATAAGCTCAAGCCCGGCGATGAGCTGAACATCACCAAAAAAGACCCGACGGTGAAGCGGGTTGTTGCCGGCATGGGGTGGAATTTTCGCGGCTTTGATGCCGATCCGCCGGATCTGGATATGTGCCTGTTCTTGTTAGACAAACACAATCAGACCCGCGCCGATGAAGATTTTGTCTTTTATAATAATAAAATAGGCGGCGAGGGATCGGCGC
>CAYSGL010000111.1:0-5394 GCA_964430725.1 uncultured Pseudobdellovibrionaceae bacterium | reverse complement strand
GCTCAGGATTTTGTCGATATCCATGTTCTGCTCAACCACAGTCTGGCTCTGGGAGAAAAAGACATCACCCCAGATGCTGCTTTCTCCCGTGATCATATCCGCCAGTGTGTTGCCATCATCCTCATCACCGATCTGGAATGACAAAGAGAAATTCTGTGCGCCAGTCCAGCGTTTTTCCCTTTCAGCGTCACGCACCAGCATTAATGCCTTTCGATTAACAACGGTTTTAATGAAGCTGCGCTTGTCACCTTTTTGCGGATCGAAATCTGGCATTGAGAGCAAATAATAAAGCAGCATGTCCTGCTCTAAATCTTCCAGATCATCCCGTGAAAACATCGGCATGCGGATTAAGGTTCTTGCTTTATAGGCAATAAAAAAAGCGGCGTAGGAATCCACGCCGCCGTAGCGATTATTTGACATTTTTCTACTCCTGGTTGGTGGTCAGGAATAGAAGATGCAAATGATGCAACTATTTGAAGAAGCTATATTAAATCAATTGTTTGTATGACGAAGGTATTCAGTGAAAGTCTTTATTTTCTCTGGATTTAACTGTGCGTAGCTATTTGGTAATACCTACTTCTGTATGACCAAGAGGCATGTATTTGTATGCAGCGATTTAATGATTGCTTTGCGCGAATCCAAATTTCTTTTCTTGCTCAGACCAAATTGGAGAAAATGCCTTCTCAATATCGGTGAGTGCGAAGCCTTCTGGCTGTTGTCCGTTGAGGACAGAATCAATAATACGCGGCGATAAAAGCATCAGCCGCATCATGCGTTGTAGATAGGATTTATTGATATTTTCTGCTTCCGCCAACTCTGACACGGACTGATATTGTCCTATCGCGATCATTTTGTGCCAGCGATATGCACGACCCAGCGCTTTGAGCAGCTTTTCATCCTTGCGCACTTCTAAATCAAGCCTTCTCAAATCTTGACCTTGCGGGCCGACCAACACTTTTTTCCCGCCCCAGCGCCGCAGGTTGATTGGAATGCGTACAATAATTTTTTGATCTTCTGCGTGGTATTGTGGGTTCATGCTTCAGCTCCATTTTTTACTTTCTGTTCTATTTCCTGCTGTAATTGAGAGAGAATGTCTTCGATACCATTGGCGCGGTATTCAATATCAATGCAATTGCCATGTACCGCGACACGGTCAATCAATAGATGCGTGATACGTTTCTGCTCAGCAGGCACAAGAATGTCCCACAAAGACCCCATACGCTGCATCGTGCTGTGCAAATCTATTTCGTTATAGTTGGGAATATCGGTTTTGACCTTCTTCCAGACATCGACGATGACTTGAGGCCTCACAAAGATGCTCTGTAGCTGGCCTTTGACGACTTCTTCAATTTCACCAGCGGGGATACGATTAGCAGGGCAAAGCTCGCAAGACTGTTTTCGATATGAATTCGCCGAATAATAATGGTAGTTTTTCTTGCCCTTGTTTGTATGGGTGGGAGACATCGCACCACCACAACCACCGCAAACCAAAATGCCCTTCAGCAAGGCTTTTGATTTTGCCTGAAATGTACGTTTGCGTTTTCCTTTGCTGCTTTCAGCAAATATGGTTTGGGCGGCATCAAACTGCGCCTGTGTGATAATCGGTTGATGCTGTCCTGGATAGTATTTGCCTTTATGATGGACTTCACCGATGAAGAGGCGGTTCTGCAAAAATGTGCGCAGAGGGTTTTCAGTAAATGGTTTTCCGCCCACCGGTTTTCCTGTGCGGCTGATATAATGCTTGGTGCGATGACCTGCTTTATTCAACTCCTGCGCCAACAAGGCGATAGACCCCAGCGCAGCAAAGCGATCAAAAATAATATTGACCAGCTCGACTTCCTTCGGATTGGTAACGAGCTTGCGGTCTACGACATCATAACCCAGCGGAGGTGGGCCACCCATCCACATGCCTTTCATTTTGGATGAAGCGAATTTATCACGGATGCGCTCCCCTGTGACCTCGCGCTCAAACTGCGCAAAGCTGAGGAGGATGTTGAGCGTCAGTCGCCCCATCGAATCCTTGGTATTAAAGTGCTGGGTCACGGACACAAAACACACACCGTGTTTATCAAGAATTTCTACCAGCTTGGCAAAATCCATTAAGGAGCGTGAAAGACGGTCAACCTTATAAACAACCACAATATCAATGCGGCCAGCCTTGATATCGTCAATCAAACGCTTGAGTGCTGGACGTTCCATGTTCCCACCCGAAAACCCGCCATCATCATACAGATCAGGAATAATACGCCAGCCTTCACCGCGCATGGCTTCGACATATTTTTCACCAGCCTCGCGCTGGGCATCCAGCGTGTTGTAATCCATGTCGAGGCCTTCCTCGGTGGATTTTCGGGTGTAGATTGCACAGCGTAGGATTTTCTTCTCCTCCATCATGCCCGTGCCTTTCTGGCGCGATGATAGGGTCGCTTTTCCTTATCCTCTTTATTTCCCAAACCAAAAAATGCGTTACCGTTCCAGCGCGTGCCGGTAATTGCAAATGCGACACCAGATAGGCTTTTATATTTCAGCCCCTGATATTCATAGCCGTCAGCCAGCACATACACATGATGTTCAACGCCTTTGACCTCCCGCACCAATCGTGTTCCCACTGCCAGACGGCCAACATCACTACGGCGTTGCTGGACAGTTTTACCTTTGGCCAGCACTTCCAGGCGATCAATCGTTGATTTGGTTAATCCACCGTAAGTCAGCTCCTGCATCCGGTAGATGATCTGATTGATCAGATAAGTCCGATTACTACGTGATTGGGGAGGCACATCAAAATGCTTGTTCCATACCTGGAGCAGCTCTTTGGCCTCCATCGCTTCCAGCGCGGCATACTCTTTTAATATGTCTATTTCCATTGTTTTGCCCCTTTCTCCGCTCTCACTTGCGTGGGTTTGCGGCTGGGACATGAATGCTTCGAAGCAGAGGGAAGTCCAGTCAAACTTCTCTCATTTTCCAAGCTATTTAGTTGATTATGCTGGTAAATCTGGTGGCGGACAATTGCGCCTGCCAGGATCGTGATGATCTCGGCATAACGCTCTGCACCCGTCATTTCATCTGGATTGCGTACCCTGTAATCCATAGAGAAGAACCTCCTTCAAATTTGTTCTTCTCCTCTGGTTTGCCGTCGGCATTCAAAACGACGACGACGAAATAAAAAAAGTTCGAAACATTGTTCGAGTGCATCATTTTATCTTTGCAAACCGTGTTTTTCGGAAGCCCTGCTAAATCAATGGTTTGCCATGACCACTAAATACGCGTTTAGTAGCCAGAGGCCGTGAGAGAATGTGAGATTTGAGAGAGAATTTCGGCTGAATTTGCGTTCTAAAGGTACGCAGGCGAAAGGCAAAACCGCGCGAACATTGGGCTTTTGCGCAAAGAAAAACCCGTCACGCTGGACGGGTTGTAGAATAAATGGTGGATGGGGCTGGATTCGAACCAGCGTACGCTCACGCGGGCAGATTTACAGTCTGCTGCCATTAACCACTCGGCCACCCATCCACGGGGAGAAAAGATCGACCCGATAGAAAAAGAATTTTACATTCTTTGTCAAGGTGCTTAAGTCATTTTTATGAAGCATCGAGCGCCAAAATCAGCCAAAAAGCCCCAACAGGGCAAAAACCGCCCCCCGCGCCCGGAAAAACCTATGGAAAAGCGCGGACAGCGGCCTCATCAAGCTCCTGCGCAAAAGCTGAAAATCGACTTGTTTGGCACCCATGCGGTGAGCCAAGCCTGGAAAAATCCGCGCCGTTTCATCCACGCACTTTATATTACCGAAGCCGCACTTGCCAATTTTCCTGTACAAGCCGGTGCCAAACGCCCCCATCCGATCATCGTGACCAAAGAGCAGCTCGACAAGGCCCTGCCTTCCGGCACAGTGCATCAGGGGATTGCGCTATCCTGCCAGCCGCTTGACGAGGTATCTGTTTCGGATCTGATCGTGGCCGCCGCCGATAAACCGCGCAGCGTGCTGGTGATGCTCGATCAGGTCACCGACCCGCATAATGTCGGTGCAATTGCGCGCTCGGCCAGTGCGTTTGGCGCAGATGGATTGATTCTCCAGCGCAAACACGCCCCGGAGCCGACCGGCATTCTTGCCAAAATTGCCTGTGGCGCCGTGGATCACCTGCCTTTCGCCTATGAGACAAATTTATCGCGCACACTCGAAACTTTGAAGGAAGCGGGATATACCGTCATAGGCCTTGACGAGCACGCCCCGCAAAACTTTAACGATCTGCCGAAATACGAAAAAACCGTTCTTGTTCTCGGCAATGAAGGGGACGGCATGCGCCGCCTTGTCAAAGAACATTGCGATGTGCTGGTGACCCTGCCGACCGGCGGTCCGATTGCCTCGCTCAACGTATCCAACGCCGCCGCCGTTGCGTTATACGCGCTCATCGCCTAACGCAATCCCATCCAATATCGCCTGTAATTCGCGGCTGAAATTGGGTTCGAGCGAAAAATGCCCGTTGCCCGCCACATAATGAATATCGCTGTCAGGCAAGGCCGCATGCAACTCAAACGCATTTTGCGCCGGACAAATCAGATCATATTGCCCGTGAATGATTGTGACAGGCATTTGCTTCAGCACATCGAGATACGGCCAGATATGCGCTCGCCCTTCTTTTGAATATTCATGCATATAATAATGGAAAAACAGACGGGCCATATTCTCAAACGCGGCCGGATCGCGCGCCGCCTTTTCCTGTGCGCGCCGATCCATATTCATCACATGGATAGAATAATTCCACATAGCCCATTCTTTGACCGCCGCCAGCGACACATCGCGATCATCCGAATAGATGCGTTTGTAATAGGCTGCGGCCAATCCATCCCCGCGCTCGTCCTCGGGAATATGGTTTTGATAGTTGGAAAACCGCACGGGAAAAATCCGGCTGGCGAAGCCCTCGTCCAAAAACGCATTGGCATCCACCTGATCAGCGAAGGACACCGCGCCCAAAATCAAATGGCGGATATGATCGGGATGGCGCACGGCGTAAATCTGCGCCAGCGCCGAGCCCCAGCTATTGCCCAGCACCACCCAGGGTTCGGTAATGCCCAGATGCTCTTTGAGCGCGCATAAATCCTCGACTTGCTTGTCGATGGTGTTGTTCTCCAGCGAGCCGTAGGGCGTACTCTGCCCCACCCCGCGCTGGTGATAGAAGAGCACCTGATAGAGATCCATATCGAACAGCTGACGATGTGCCCAGCGCGGCGGTGCGCCCGGCCCCCCATGAATAAATACCGCCGGAATAGCCCCTTCGGCGCCGCACAGCTCGTAATAAAGCTCGTGACCGTCTTTTGTATCGTAATGACCCGATTCCCGGGGAGCGATATCGCTATAGAGTACCAATGACATAAAGATACCTTCTATTAAATTGGCATGATGAT
>CAYSGL010000110.1:0-5415 GCA_964430725.1 uncultured Pseudobdellovibrionaceae bacterium | reverse complement strand
TTTTGCCGACGCCCGTTCCGGATTCGGTCAACACGGCATGTGGCTCCCCCCCTGACGCTATCGCGTCTTCCCCCCCGCTAGCGGGGGGGTAAGGGGGGGAGGGGGCATCAAACATCTGTGCCATCGTTGCGGTATAAGCGAATTGCTCCGGGCGTTTTTCCGCGTCCGGCCCCAATATTTGCGAAAGGCGCGCTTGTGCTTCGGTTGCACTCACTTCATCATGCGTGGCGGGCGGGGGCGGGGCCTCTTCCGCCCACTCGGGCAGGTTCTTCCACACATTCAAATCGGCCTTGCCGATGATCGTCTCGCGGATATCGTATTGTTGACCAAGCGCGGCGAATATATGCGGCGCCCATCCCCAGCCGCGCCCGTTTGCGCCCATCACGCCGGCAATCTTGATCGGGTCGGCCTTCGCCGCCCATTCATCGCGCGTCAAATCCGTGAGCAGGGCATTCGCGCATTCCACCAACGCCATCGGCCAGTCATCGAAGGACGTTGGCGCCGCCACCCCCAATGCACGGCACAACCCGATGGGCGTCGGCACACAAAATTTGGCCGGATGGACGAAGGCGTAGAGTTCGAGAATATCGAGCGCATGGAACCCCGAAAAATTCAGCCGCGCCGTCGTATAGGGCGCGTGGCAGACGATAACCTGCCGCCCCTCGATATCTTTTGCTGCTTGCATGGCCATGCCGGATTTCATTTCCCCGTCCGCGCTCAGCCACGCGGCTTTGTGCGCGGTCACACATAAAGCGGGAAGGGTGATGGAAATCGACATAGTAAGGATTTAGCACAGATTCTCGGGTCTTGTCGCGCTTATCGGGCGATCAGCACATGATAAAAATCATAAAGCGGGGTGCCATTATATAAATCTGTATCTTGATAGCATGCCGATGTCAGCCCTTCTACTTCAAGTAGATTTGAGGCGATTCCTATCGTCGCACTACTGGAGAAGCTTCCCGTGAAAAGTGTTCCCGAAATCCCGGCGCCCACCGGCATGTCGCTTGGGCCAGCAGCGATTCTATTTAGTTCTCTGCATAGCGCTTCGGCCTTCGTCAGTCGGAATCGCACATACAACTCCGCGCAACGGGCATTGTTGGCCGGATGGCAATCAGATCCAACACCCTTTATTTCTGAAGCCCCTGCTATATGCAGGGTATTCGTGCCTATTTCATATCGGGAAAGCTTGGTAGTCCAATCTACCCATGTCAATCCAGCTCCCTCAGGTGTGAAAATGTGACAAGAGCGATCCTCGGGTGCTTCATCGTTGTAATAATCATCGCTGCCATTTTCGGCGCCATCTCCATTGCTGTCATGCCAGAAAGACAATTCATTTTCGCTGCATCCGCGCATCAGCAGGTTTTGCACCGCGACTTCCAGCGATTTGGCGTAGCGCATGATTTCGCTGGCGGCGATCGTATTGCGCTCATACTCCCCTGTATCGTCTGAGGTGCTGGACGATCGCGTGAATGTCGCCGTTACAGCCCCTATCAGGGCGATTGAAACCAGAATGATCCAGAGAATATTTCCGCTTTGCCGGGGCATGATTGTCTACCGTCCAATGAGTACCTGATAAAAAACGTTAACAGCAGGGGACTGATTAAAAAAGCATAAATAAGGATGCGCCGTGTAATAGGCCGTCCAGGGCGTCGGGCGAAACAGATTCAGATGGCCGCTGCTACCGCCTGAGCCGTACACGCCTTTAAATTGAGGCTGGGCGCGGCTCAGGAAGTTTCCGTTCCACGAAGGATGCTGCGGTACAAAATCGATCCCGGCTCTTTTATTGATTTCCAGGCAAATTTCATCTTTGATGTCGACGGCGGCTATAATCAGCTCCGTATCGTCATTGGTGCCATTATTCCAGCAGGTTGCAGCGTCTCCCCCGGTGCCCACATTGGAAAGGCAATCATAGCCGCTTATAAAATATATATTCTTGAAGATCGCGGCCAGACCTGCCGTACCTTTCGAATAATTTTCCGGGAAAGTGATGTGCCGCATACCGCCTCCGTTTGGATGAAACACATCGCAAGAATTATCTGCTGGAGCACTAGTATTATCATACTGCGTTCCTGTAGCAGCGCTCTCGAAACTGATCTGCGTGTCACTGCATCCATTGATACGCAACTGGCGTACCGTATTGGCGACATTATTCGCATAGGCCATAATTTCCGTAGCCGCCAGCTTGGCTTGCTCGCTACCGATCATGCCCTGACCGGTGCGGGTACCCCTGTTGACCAATGCGGTTAACATCGCCAGCAAAGCGATCATAATCAGGATCCAGAATATGGCGCTTCCGGTTTGCGCCGTCCAAGGATTTTCTTGCTTTTTCATGGATTTATGGCCAAATAGACGCATCATAAATAACAGTCTAGCATGAATTGGTTAAAATGACACAGCCGCAAACCAAAGCCGAAGCCCTGACCCCGCAAGAAGCCAAGGAAGCCAAATTACAAGGCTTGATTAAGGCCGGTATTAACCCGTATCCGCACGTCTACGACCGCACGCATCAGGCGGGTGAGTTGCAGGATAAGTACAAGGATCTTGATAACGGGGCTGAAACGGAAGACACCGTCCGCGTGGCGGGCCGTATCATGGCGATGCGCAATAACGGTATGTTCATCGACCTGCAAGATGCCTCGGGGAAAATTCAGGTGTTCTGTCATAAGGATTCCATGAGCGAGGAAGAAATTGCCACACTCGATTACTTCGACATTGGTGACATTATCGGCGCTGAAGGTACGATCCGCCGCACGCCGCGCGGCGAGCTGTCGATTCGTACGAAAAAAGTAACAATGCTGACCAAATCCCTGCAACCGCTACCTGAAAAATACCACGGTCTTTCGGACGTCGAACAGCGCTATCGCCAGCGTTATCTTGATCTGATTATGAATGACGAAAGCCGCACGACCCTGCGCACGCGCTCGAAAATCGTCTCTTTCATCCGCAATTACATGGATTCCATGGGCGCGATCGAGGTTGAAACACCTGTGCTGCAATCCATCATGGGCGGCGCATCGGCGAAACCGTTCGTGACACACCACAATGCACTGGGCGAAGATTTCTATTTGCGTATCGCGACCGAACTGCCGCTCAAACGTTTGATCGTCGGCGGCCTCTCCGATGCGGTTTATGAAATCGGCCGTATCTTCCGCAACGAAGGGATTTCGATCAAACATAACCCAGAATTTACCTCGATCGAAGCCTATCATGCCTTCACCGATTATAACGACATCATGGATTTGATTGAGGATCTTGTCTGTCAGTGCGTAGAGCATATTCACAGATCTCTTGTCATTCCATTCGAAGATAAAACGATCGACTTCACGCGTCCATGGCGGCGTGTGTCAATGATCGATGCGATCAAGGAACAAACAGGCGTTGATTTTCTGGCCTTCGAAACCGCGCGCGAAGCGCTCGATGCCGCGTTCAAGCTCGGCGTGAAAGCCGATCCGAAATCCAACTGGGGCCAGATTGTCGAGGCGATGTTCGATGAGAAAGTCGAAAAAATGCTGGTCAACCCGACCCATATCACCGATCATCCGATGGATATTTCGCCGTTGGCCAAAGTGCATCGTAATAATCCGCGTCTGGTCGAGCGTTTTGAATCCTTCTGCAACGGCTGGGAAATCGCCAATGCCTTTACCGAGCTGAACGATCCGAAAATCCAGCGTCTGCGTTTCGAAGAACAGGTTGCCCAGCGTGAAGCAGGCGATGAAGAGGCGCAAATGATGGATGATGATTTCGTCACCGCGCTCGAATACGGCCTGCCCCCTTGTGGTGGCTGGGGTATGGGGATCGACCGACTGGCGATGCTGTTGACCAATTCGCAAAATATCCGCGAGGTTATTGCCTTCCCGACACTAAAGCCTGTGAAGGCGAAAGCGCATGTTTCTTTTGGCGCAAAGGCAGATCCAATGCATCTTCCTGCGCCCACTGATCATACCAAGGTCGATGAAACCAAACGCCGTTTCGTGCTGGTCGTGAATGAAAAAGAATCCAATCCCGGCAAGCTGATGAATGCGCTGGGTCACGTCATGGCTGGTCTTGTTGGTCATGCTGCCAAGGATACGGATTTTTGTTTCGTCGAATATATTGATGGTGATGGTGTCGTGCATCCGTCCATCTCTCACTATCCTGTGATTGCGCTGAAAGCCAAGAATTCGAACCAGATCAAGAAAGTGCGCGAAGAGGCACAGGCAAAGAATATTCCCTTTACGGATTTCCTCAGCACGATGAGCATCGGTAAAACGCAAGAACAACTTGATGCGACCAAAAATGCCAAGGGAGATGACGTTGAATATCTGGGCCTTGCCCTGTTCGGCGATACCGAGGAATTGCGCGAGATCACCAAGAAGCTATCGTTGTATAACTAGTTGTTATTTCCAATATGCCACAACTTTATCCATATCCGGTCTGGACCGCTCTTCGGCGGTACCGGTCGGCGTGCCGATATAGATAAATCCGGCGATCTTTTCCGCGCCGCTCACGCTCAGCGCGCATTCCACATGCGCATTGAAACACGGCCATTCGCTTAGCCAGTTGGTGCCGTATCCATGCGCGTTGGCGGCAAGGCAGATATTATATGTCACGGCACCCGCGCTCAGGCGTTGCTCCCATTCCGGCACTTTTGCAGAGTTTTGAGGGGATGATATCACCGCAATAACACAAGGCGCGCGCAAAAACTTGTCTGCTTCCAAATCCAGTTTCGCAGGAGCGGCATCTTTGTCTTCCAGCAAATATGCATCGCGCAAGACACGTTCTCCAAATGCTTTGCGGGCATCATCCGTAAAGACCACAAAACGCCATGGTGCCAACTTGCCGTGATCTGGTACCCGTGCACCGGTTGTCAGGATGGCTTGAATGTCGTCCATTGATGGTCCGGGTTCGCCCATTTGCATGATTTTGCAAGACCGACGTTTCTGTAAATAATCCAGGACTATTTCGCTTTTTCTGCCTGTGTAAAGGGTATCGCTCATCAATATTTTCCTTGTTCTGGTCCGGCATGATACACTGGTACGCAAGATGACGGAACCTGTAAGGCCCCTAAAAAAGAACTCTCCTCTCGCCGTAATTGGGGCGGGTATTGCGGGGCTGTTGATATTCATCGCATTGGTGACGGGATTCCATGGGGACAGTTTATCGCCTGTCGTATTTCCCGACATTAATTATGAAGCGGCTCCGCCTCCTGTTTTGGAAGCTGATCCTCCCGAGCCATGGATTAATCAATCGGGGATCAATCTGCCCCCTATGGGAAATTTACCATCCTTGCAAACGGCGGCGCAGCAAAACCCCATTCTGCAGCGCGCACTTGATGAATTTAGTGCCAGGGATGATGCTCGGATCTTTGCTGATTACGCTCGGACGGATGCCGACATAACAGCGATTTTATTACTCTGGGCTGGTGCGGATCTGAAT
>CAYSGL010000109.1:0-5435 GCA_964430725.1 uncultured Pseudobdellovibrionaceae bacterium | reverse complement strand
TATAAAATTTTAACAAAACCCCTGCTTTTTCTAAAGGCGTTTTAACGAAAGCGCGTTACACTAAAACTGCCATATCAGGCGGGGAGAATGATGCGTAACCAGCCACAGCCATGTTACCACCGCGATCAAAGCGGCGCGACAGCGGTCGAGTTTTCACTGCTCGCCGTGCCGCTTGTGCTGTTGATGTTCGGCCTGATTGAAATCAGCATGGTTTTTACCAAGCAAGGCCTGCTTGAATATGCCACGGCACAGGCCGCGCGGCAGATACGCACCGGACAGGCGCAACAATCGGGCAATGCCGAAACCGTTTTTCAAACAGCATTATGCGATCAAGCCTCTTTCCTGATCGATTGCAACGACATCGCCTATGACGTTCAAACCATGGCCGACTTTGCCGAAGCGAACGAATCTCCGCCGCCGTCATTTGATGAAGACGGTCTGTTTGAATCTCAGGGCTTTGCTGCCGGCGGCGCCAGCAGCATCGTGATGATCCGCACCATTCACCGTCACGCCATTATCACCCCAATCATGCAGCCCTTGCTGGCAAACGGCGGAGAGAATGATTCACGCTTGGTGATATCAACTGTTGTCCTGCAAACCGAACCGTACGAGTTTAACTGATGCGCGCCGCCCCACCACGTCCGATACAAAACTGGCTGCGCGACAAACGCGGCGCGGCGCTGCCTGAATTCGCCCTGCTCTTTCCCCTTCTGGTCGCCATGGTGATGGGCAGCTATGACATTGGCCGCGCGATCACGATCAATCAGAAAGTCATCTCGGCATCGCAAATCATCGCCGATCTGATTACGCGCAACCAGAGCGTCACCTTTGACGATTTGTCCGAAATTATTCTGGCCGGCGAAATGGCGCTTGATCCTTATAGCCGCGATCCGCTTGGGTACGACATCGTCAGCATGCGTTTTGATGCCGCCGGCACGCCGTTGGAGCTATGGCGCGTCACGGATAACATGATACAGAATGACGATGTATTCGAGCGGAGCGTCGGCCTTGGCTTGCCCGGCGAAGGGGTCGTCGCCGTCAGCGTTTCCTATACATACGAACCTTTTTTCACCGGATTTTTAAGGGATGATATCAATATGCGCGAAGTCGCCATCTTGCGCGGGCGTCGTACAGCCGCCGTATCATGCCCCGATTGCTGATAAGGATATAATCGACATGCTGTCTTTTACCTCTATCATACAAACATACCGCCGGTGTGTCCTCGGAGCCGTTGCCATCACTTTTGGCCTGTCCCTGCCTGTATTGATCGGAGCGGGCGGCGTGGCGGTTGATGCCGCGCGCAGCTGGCTTGTCAAACAACGTCTTGCCAGTGCGCTCGACGCTGCCGCCCTTGCCGCCGCAGCCCAGGCCTCGAACGATCCGGACGAAATCCTCGATACGGTCGAGTTATTTTTACAGGCAAATTATCCCGATGATCGCATCGGCATCACGCGCAATATCCAGATTACTCTCGATCCGAATACAGACACCCTGACTGTCTCTGCCGAAGCTGATGTCGATACCATGTTTATGAATCTGTTCGGCTTCAAGGAAATCACCGTCGCCGCCGATGTGGAAGTCAAACGCGTCAACATGACCAACATCGAACTGGCCATGGTTCTGGACGTAACGGGATCTATGGCAGGAAGCCGTATTGACGACTTAAAAGACGCCGCCAATAACATGGTCGATATTATCGTCTCGGCCAATCAGGATTTTGTGTATTCAAAAATTGCCCTCGTGCCCTATTCCATGGGGGTGAATGTCGGTTCTTACGCCAATGCGGTACGCGGCAGTGTATCTTCTGGCACCTGCACATCGCCGGGGTGCCAATATTACCGCTTTAGAAATGTTTACAACGAAAACAGGACACATCAAATCAGCACCTGCGTCACCGAACGCACCGGCATCCATGCCTATACCGACGCGGCGCCCAACACATCCTCCTCCCGCGTGGGCCGTAACTATCCCAGTAGCAGCAACCCCTGCCTGTCGAGCCAGATTGTCCCGCTGACCAGTGATCGCGAATTGCTGCATAACCGGATTAACGCCCTCTACCCGTCCGGATCGACGGCGGGCCATATCGGAACCGCCTGGGGGTGGTACCTGCTCTCTGAAAATTTCGGCTATCTCTGGCCCGAAGAAGAAAATGTTCCCGCCCCTTATGGCGAAGAAGACCTTGTTAAAATTCTCGTCATTATGACGGACGGCGAATATAACACACCCTATTGCAACGGCGTGATCGCCCGTGATGCTACCTCGGGAAGCGGCTCGGCCTACGACAAAATCAACTGTTATGCCACCAACGGCAATGCGTATGATCAGGCCGAACAAATGTGCGATGCCATCAAAGACACCGGCATCATCATATACACTGTTGGGTTTGATATCAGCGGTTCGGCCAATGTGACGAACATGCTGAACGATTGCGCCACCGATGAAAACCATGTCTTTATGGCCGAAAACGGCGAAGAGCTGATACAGGCTTTCCGCAATATCGCAGGCGATATCATGGCGGTCTATGTATCGAAATAAACAGGCCGTATAGACACTACCGGCTATAACCAGACCACTCTGCCCTGCGGACCGCAGAATATATTTACCCGCGCACTTCCTCTTCTTTAAACCGCGCCTCGCGCAGCGCATGGCTTTTGCGAAAAGCGGCAAAGCGGTCTTCACCGATTTTATCCCAATGCGCTTTTAACTCCATCAGCGCCTCGCTCGGTCCCCCGACATCCCAGCCTGTTCGCATCAGCGCACCATCGGCATGATCGAGGAATGAAGCCGGAAAAGCCTTGCGCGGTGCGCGCAGCCCCATATCCACAAGCATCTTGGCGACCAGCGCATCGGCCACGTCCAGCATATCGGCCGTGAATTGGATCGAGGAGAGAATGCGTATTTCCTCACGGCTATTGGGGACGTGGCGTAAATGGCGCATAAAGCGGGCATATATTTCCAGCTCGATATCATGGCCTGTCACATGACTGTCGGGGCAAGGATAGGAATACGCCGTTTCTCTTGCGGGGTTGTCGTTGGATTTTAGCGGATAGTCTTTGGTCATCATGGCGGACCTCTCTTTCCCTGTTCTAAGCGTACGGCTTGTGTGAGTGAATAGTTCCGCCGTCGCTATACCCCAAGGGTCCGCTGAAATATTTAAAGGAATCTTAACCGGTCAGATCCGATACGTTTGTTGCCTGTGGACAAGTTTTCCTAAGCCTTTGGAATCGCGGCAACTGCCAACTTATCCACAAGCTCGTTTTCAGGGTGTCCGTTATGCCCCCGCACCCAGATAAATTCGACACTGTGACGCTGAATCAGCGAATCGATCTGTAACCATAAATCCTGATTCTTGATACGGCTGGGCCAGCCCTTGGCCTTCCATCCGACCATCCATTGCGTTACGCCCTGCTGCACGTACTGGCTGTCGGTATACAACGTGACGTTAGACGGTTTTTTAAGCGTCTCCAGCCCTTTGATCACCGCCATCATTTCCATGCGGTTATTGGTTGTTTGCGCTTCGCCGCCGGATAATTGTTTCTCGTGCCCGTTCCAACGTAATAACACGCCCCATCCGCCCGGCCCCGGATTACCGCTGCATGCGCCATCCGTATATATCTCGATGGTACTCATTTGCGAAAATGCTCCAGCCGTTTCAAAAAGACCATCGGGTCGTGTGGCGCGCCCAACCGGTCCGCCGTCCATGCGGCCTTCTCTTCTATGCGTGACAATAAAAAGCGCATCGCCGCCAATTGCAACAACATCGGCATGGCATCATACTCCGCCTGTTCCAACGGCATGAACCGGCGATAAGCCGTCATCATCTCGTCATACCGGTCTTCACAAAATTCATTTTTTGAATCAAAACACCACGCATTTACGGCAATGGCCAGATCATACAAAAACCATCCGGTGCAGGCGAAATGAAAATCGATCACACCGACCGCTCCCCCGTCCTGAAAGAAAACATTATCGGGGAAATAATCACCGTGGATCGGCCCGCTGGTTAGTCCGTCTGCCGGATAATGCGCAAGCTGATTATAAGTATCGACACATATTTCAAGCAACCCTGCCGCCGTTCCCTCTATGTCATCGCGCAAGGCGTCAATCCATTCGCGCCATTTATCCGGTCCGTACGGGTCGGGGTGAATTTCGGGCATGCGGGCCGTGGCGATATGCATATGGGCCAGCAAAGCCCCCGCCTCCCCGCACATCTCCGGTGTGAGTGTGTCGGTGCGCGCACCCTCTCCTTCAATAAAGCTGTACAGACAGGCTGGCCGCCCGCACAGCATATGAACCTGCTCGCCGGATTGCGTCTTTATCATTTCCGGGACCGGTATGCCGGATTCAAACAAAAGGTTCGTATAACGGGCGAAGAAAAAAAGATCCTCCTCGCTGACGCGGTGCGGTTCAAACAACGTCAACACAAACGTCGCGCGATCCGTTGTCACAAAATAATTGGTATTGCTGACCCCTGCCGCAATTCCTTCATACGAGCGCAACGCGCCCATATCATACAATGACAGGAACGCTTCAAGACTTTCCTTATCAACCTGCGTATAGACGGCCATTACACGCGTTCCTTTTGATCTTCCGCCTCGCGCAGAATTCGCGGAATATTGAATGTGATATTTTCCTGTGTAATCGCCACTTCCTCAACCTTTACATTAAACCGCTCTTTTGCCGCCGCAATAACCTCATCGACCAGCACCTCCGGCGCGGAGGCCCCCGCCGTCAGTCCCAAAGCCTCAACTCCCTCCAGCCAACCCCAATCAATATCGTCCGCCCGCTGAACCAGAATGGCTTTATCGCATCCATTGAGGGCGCCGACTTCGACCAGCCTGTTCGAATTCGACGAATTAGGCGCGCCGATCACCATCAAGGCCTGCGCGCGCTGTGCCAATGCCTTGACCGCCGCCTGCCTGTTTGTCGTGGCATAACAGATATCCTCTTTATGCGGCATTTCGATAGACGGGAAACGCTGGCGCAAAACGGCAATAATATCCGCCGTATCATCCACCGAGAGTGTCGTTTGCGTGCACAGCGCAATATTGTTCTCGTCGGCCATTTGCACCTGCGCCGCGTCCTCGACTGTTTCGACCAGCACAACCGTCCCCGCCGGAAGCTGCCCCATCGTACCGACAACCTCTGGGTGCCCCGCATGGCCGATCAGGATAATCCGCTTGCCTGCGGCAAAATGCCGCTCCGCTTCCTTATGGACTTTGCTGACAAGCGGACAGGTCGCGTCGATATAAAACATCTGCCGCGCCTCTGCGGTCTGCGGCACCGATTTCGGCACGCCGTGTGCGCTGAAAATAACAGGCTGTCCATCTGCCGGAATTTCATCCAGCTCCTCGACAAACACAGCGCCTTTTTCCCGTAAATTATCCACGACATATCTGTTATGGACGATTTCGTGGCGCACATCGACCCGCGCC
>CAYSGL010000108.1:0-5505 GCA_964430725.1 uncultured Pseudobdellovibrionaceae bacterium | reverse complement strand
TGGCGGCGCACACGCAACGCCGGCAGCATTTTTACAAATTCGTGACCGCTTATAACTGGCTGATGATTCCCTCTATTATCCTGTCATTGCCTGTCGCTCTGATGATGGCCAGCGAAGATCCGGTTACCGCCTATCAAGGCCTGGTGCTCAGCTATTTTTTATTAGCCTATATATTTGCTTTTACGTCTTATATAGCGGCCTGCACCTTACGTATTCCGATTGAGCTGGCCGGTTTTATTGCCATTATTTCCTTGCAAATTGACCACACCTCTTATGAATTCGTGAACTGGGTCGGCGATATGTTAAGTTAAAAGCGCCTGTCAGCACCGGGGCGCAGACTATAGGCAATATAGGATGCCAGCACGATCCACCATCCTGCAAACAGAACATATTCAGGAATACCAACGGCTGGCCCTTGCACACCGACAACGCCGCAGCCAACGGCCGATAAAAGAACGAACAATGTTGTCCAGTGAACGGGCAATCCTTTATCTAAAAAACGATGGTGAAGATGGTTCCGGTCGGGAGAAAACGGATGCCGCCCACGCAATATGCGGATAAAAAACAACGTGAGCGTGTCAATCACGGGAATTGCGAGCAGCCACATTATGCCAGCCGGCGCTATCGCCGATACAGGCGGCTGTGACAAGGTTATGGCGAACCAGCCGGCAAGAACGGCAAGCGATAAGGCCCCCGCATCCCCCAGAAACACGCGCGCTTTTTTCAGAAAAGGGTGACGCATGTTGAAACAAAGAAATGCAAGCAGGGGCACGAGGATACACGTTATTTGCATGGCGATCTCGACATGCCCTGTCGTCCAGGCGGCAAAAACCAGCCAAGCCAGCAGAACGGCAACCATGCCCCCCGCAAGCCCGTCGAGCCCATCCATCATATTGATCGCATTCATCAACAGCACCAATGAGGCTATCGAGAACGGGATGCTGAAGATATTTAGCCCGACTTCCCCCACACCCCAGATATTTCCCAGAACGCGCACCTCGGCGCCGCCGATGATAACAAGGTATGTTGCGACAATCAGTTGAATAAAGAACTTCGCCCAGGGGCGAACCTGACGCAGATCGTCATACGCCCCCATCAGGAAAATGGCCAGCACGCCTGTGAACAATATGGCCATCTCACGATTGAACAAGCCGACCGCCCAGATCAGGCAAATCGACACAGGGATAACAATCACCCCGCCAATCAGTGGGGTATGTCCGATATGTTGTTTACGGCCACCGGGACGGTCGACATAGCCGATCCGCCGCGCAAACGGGATCAGCCAGCGGAACGCCGCCAGCGTCACAAGAAATCCAGCCATCAATAAAAAAGGGATCATGCGCCGTCAGCATGACAAAAAGACCGGCTTCTGTCCATCACTCGCCAAGGGCGTCCGGCAACCGCTCATAAAAAAAACTGTATAGATTATCGCCAAAGGCGGTCACGGCAACAAGAATGGCCAGCGCGACTCCGGCGAGCAACAAGCCATATTCAATGGCGGTCGCGCCGTGACAATTTTTAACCCATTGCATGACGATTTTCATTGATAAAGTTTATCACATTTCCAACCGATTGCGCACACAAACATGTCAACCGGTTTACAAATTCTTAAAGCGGCATGGTGAGAGACGCTTCATAACCGTATCAGACTGGCTTTTTATCCCCCCTCTCAGCAGATCGGCCAGCAAATGCGCGCCGGCGATTGCCGATACCAACCCATGCGACCCGTGCGCGGTTGTTATGTATGTCGTGTTATCCAGGCGGCCTATAATCGGAAAGCGGTCTTTTGACGCGCAACGCAAGGACGCGCGTGCGCCCAAAACCCGATACTCTCCTTGTAAAGAGGGAACAGCAGATTGCAGCATGTGTATATTATAATCGTTGTCGTCCACCACAATATCCGTGTGATCGATCCATTTTTGGAAGGTCGCCCCAAGCGTGTGCACCCCATGACGCGAAGTCGAAAAATATCCGCCATAATGCAGATTGACACGTAGGTTTTGTGTGCACTCCGTCGCGCCTATTTGTGTAATTTGCCCCCTGACGGTGTGGATCGGCAAATCCGAGAACGAGGCAGCCCCGATCCCGTTAGCCAATATAACCGCATCATAGGGGAGAGCGGCAATATCAGTTATATTTTTCTGCTCCAGCGCTGTATCTCCAGACAATGCCAAACATAGCTTATAAGGCGACAGCCCGGCGCTATCGGGCAAATACAGGGCGGACTTGTCAATCGCTATTCCGGCAATATCGCTTGCACACTGTGCATCAAGATAGCGCATGTGCTCAACCGGCCATTCCCAGTTCTGAATAGTTTGCCTGAAACGCTTGCGCCTGCTCTCATCCGTGACAAGATGGAGAGCTCCTGTCGCAGCAAATTCAATATCGTGAAGGCGTGAATATGTTCGATGGGCCTGTGCGAAAGCGGCTGCGTAAAAATCGCTCTGTGCGTCGCGCAAAGCCGAGAGGCGCGGGTTGATCAAGCCCAACGGATTGCCTGACGCGCCACTTGCAATACCGTTTTCGTCGTAAAGGGTTACAGCAAACCCATATTGCTTGAAAACATGGGCGCATGATGCCCCCGCGATGCCCGCGCCAAGGACGGCAATGTTTTTGGGAACATGCTGGTTTGTCTTAGGCGCCCCCTGAAAATACCCTGAAAGCATATCTCGCTTGCTCCCGAAGCCTTTTTTCTTCTGGACGATAAATCCCGCATCCTGAAGGCCGCGCTTCACAAAGCCCGCCGCCGTGAACGTAGAAAACACCGTGTCATCATGGGACAGGCGGGCCATTTCATTAAAAAGGGTCTGGGTCCACATGTCCGGGTTTTTCGACGGCGTAAATCCATCCAGAAACCATGTATCGACCTGTCCTGAAATTTGGGGAAATGCCTCATTCACATCATCGAAAATTAATGTGAGCGCCACGCGATCATCAAACACCATGCGGTGAAAACCGGGAATGCGCATAGGATAGCCGCCGAGCATTTTTTCAAGATAAGGCGACAAATCGGATGCCCAGGGCTTCAGAGCATTGCGGATTTCATCAGGACTAAGGGGGTGCTTCTCGACCGAAACAAAGTCAAGGAACGCCCCTTGCGGCGCGGTTTGCTCGAACATTTTCCAGGCCAGCAGGAAATTCAACCCTGTGCCGAATCCCGTCTCCCCGATCGTATGACGAGCACAGCCTTGCCAACGCCGGGGCAAATCGTTACCGTCCAAAAAGACATGGCGGGTCTCGGCGGGCCCACCTTCCTTTGAAAAGTAAACATCGTCATAGATATCGGATCTTGGCACATCGTCCATGGATCATCATATATAGGATAACAACACAGGATTAAAGATGAGTGATAACCCCCTGCTTTCCCCTTTTACCGCGCCGCATGAAGCGCCCCCCTTCGACCAGATCAGGGAAGACCATTACCTGCCGGCCGTCAAAGCGGCGATTGAGGAAGCGCGCGGAAATATCGATGCAATCAAAAACAACACGGGCGAGCCTGATTTTACCAATACGATCGAAGCGTTGGAAACGGCCTCCGACCGGTTTGGCATCATCACCGGCATTTTTTACAGCCAGCTGTCAGCGGCTGGCACCGATAAGCTCGAACGTCTGGCCGAGGAAATCGGCCCGCTCAGTTCCAATTTTTCTTCTGATGTCGCGCTTGATCCGGACATTTTCAGCCGCGTAAAAGCGGTGTGGGACAAACGTGATGCCCTGAATCTGCGCAGGGATCAGTTTATTTTGCTGGAAGATACCTATAAAGGTTTCGTCCGGGGCGGCGCGTTGTTGGATGAAGAATCCAAACAGCGCCTGCGCGAAGTGAATGAAAAACTCTCCATTCTTGGCCCTGCCTTTAATAACAACGTCAAAAAATCGTCGGATGCATTCCAGCTGGTTATCGAGAAGGAGGAGGATTTATCCGGCCTCCCGGAAACGGCGATTGCCGGCGCCGCGCATACGGCCGAAGAAAAAGGAATGGCCGGAAAGTGGATTATCACGCTGGACTATCCCAGCTTTGGCCCCTTTATCACCTATGCCGATAACCGTGCCTTGCGCGAACAGGTCTGGCGCGCTTTTTCCAGTCGCGCCTATAACGATCCATTCGATAACTGCGAGATCATCAAACAAATTATCACCTTGCGTGATGAAAGAGCAAAGCTTCTTGGGTACAAGCACCATGCCGATTTTGTACTGGAACGCCGCATGGCAAAATCGCCTGATGCCGTATTCGAGTTTTTGGAGAAGATGCTGAAAACATACAAGCCGGCCGCCGAAAAAGACCTGGCCGACTTAAAAGATTTCGCAAAAACCATGGGCGGACCCGATGAGATCATGCCTTGGGATATCGCCTATTACGGCGAAAAACTAAAACATAAGCTGTTTGATTTTTCATCCGAGGATTTTCGCCCTTACTTTCCGCTGACAGAAACGCTGGAGGGGGTATTCAACCACTTCACCAAGCTGTTCGGGCTGACGTTTCGAAAAGTCGATCATATTCCCGTCTGGCACAAAGATGTGGTCGTTTATGAAGTCACCGACAAACAGGACGGGCGCTTCATTGGCCTGCTCTACGGCGATTTCTTCCCGAGAAGCGGCAAGAAACAGAAGACGTGGATGAAACCCTATCGCAGCCAAGGGCTTCACTACGGAAAAATTATGCGTCCATTGGTGGCCATCGTCTGCAATTTTACCAAGCCGACAAAGGATCGCCCTTCGCTAATCACCTTCGATGAAGTCGAAACGCTGTTCCATGAAATGGGGCATGCGGTGCACATGCTGGTCAGCGATGTGACCTACGCGTCGCAAGCGGGGACGAACGTGCTGTGGGATTTCGTCGAATTGCCCAGCCAGGTACAGGAAAACTGGGCCAGTACGAAAGAAACGCTCGACCTGTTCGCACGCCATTATGAAACGGGTGAAAAAATTCCGGCGGAACTGATCGAAAAACTCAATCGCTCCAAAAATTTTATGACCGGATGGATGGGGCTGCGTCAGACGAGTCTCGGCCTGATGGATATGGCCTGGCACACGGCCAACCCCGCCGATATCGTCAAGGTGGCTGATTTTGAAGATGCCGCTACGGAAAAGGCGCGCCTCTTCCCCCGTCTGGCCGGTCCGACATCAACCTCCTTCTCGCATATTTTCGGCGGCGGATACGCGGCAGGATATTACAGCTATAAGTGGGCGGAGGTTCTGGACGCGGACACGTTTGAGTTGTTCATAGAAAAAGGCTTGTATGATCAGCCTACCGCGCAAGCCTATCGCCATGAAGTTCTGGCAAAAGGCGGCAGTGAAGAGCCGGACGTCCTATATCGCCGTTTTCGCGGGCGCGATGCCGACCCCACCGCCCTGCTCCGCCGCGAAGGTCTTCTTGGCAAAGCCGCATAAAAAAACGGGGCACCCGGATAATCCGAATGCCCCGCCAGAGTGTGGGGTGCACACCCCCTATTGACCGCTTTAACAGTGGTACTCTCACCGGTCATCGGGGCCTTGTGTGTGGGGATG
>CAYSGL010000107.1:850-5630 GCA_964430725.1 uncultured Pseudobdellovibrionaceae bacterium | reverse complement strand
TCCTGCGCGCCGGGATAATAAACGGCGGTTTGCAATTGTTCATCCGCCAGAAAGGGAACCAGTGCTTTGGCTTGCTCGAATGTGAGCAATTCCAGATGGTTTCCGCTTTGCTTGCTTTCGGTCATCATGGCATCGGCATGGGGTTTTTCGGCATCCGGGCCGGTAAACAACATTCCCTTGTCACTCAGGATCGGTGTATCGGAAAATCCGGCGGGCGGATTGGCAAAGAAGTCATAGCTGGCCCGTGCCAGACGGCAAATTAGGCGGGGGCCGTGATATTCGCTGAAAATCGCGGCGGATCGGCCTGTGCTGTGGTAACCGGCAACCTCTTCTTGCTCCAATATGATTGTCTTTCCATGATCCGCGAAATAATAGGCAGCGGAGGCTCCGGCGATGCCGCCCCCAATAACAAGAAAATCGGTCTGAACAGTCATGTGGTTGCCCTGCGTTTGTTTACGGTTATTTTTTTTCATATTAATTGTTGTTACGGTAATGAAATGTTGTATAAATCATATTTTGAGTAATTTTCCTAGGGGGAAACAATGAATCTGCCGTTTCAGGATCAAGCAAACCCGCAAGGCGATATTGCGGTCGTCGGGTCGGGTGCGATCGGGCGGAGCTTGGCGGGCATCTTGTCGCGCGCGGGTCACCGCGTCCGTCTGTACGGGCGGACGCAAAGCATTCGCTCAATCCGCGAGAGTCAGGAAGGTGGGCTTTCTTTTAAAGGGCCAGATGATGAGGATTTTGCTTGCACGAGTGTTCGTCTTAAAAGTTACGATGAAGGGCGTGGCGCGCCCTATAAGACCATCTTCTATACGGTGAAGGCGGGTTATCTGCCGTCTGTGATGGAGCAGACCCGTCATTTGGTTGATCCGGCAAAAAGCCGCGAGATTTTTATCCAAGGCGGCGTGCAATGGTGGTTCGGTCATGCGGTCGGCAAGGGGCTTGGGGAAATAACGGACCCCCAAAATATTGCACGCCTGTGTGCGCCAGCGCGCGCCATTTCCGGCATGATTAAATTCGGAGCTCATATTCCAGCGGACAAACGTGCTGCGGTTGTTTTAAGCGGTGTAAAGCCTGTTATCTTCGGGCAGGTTGATAGCGGCATAGAGCACCTCGTTCCTATACAGGATTTATTCGTCAACACGTTGGTTACTACCGACACGACACAGGCGCTTGCATCCGATTTGTGGGCCAAGGCTGCGGGTAGCTTTGCCATGAGCGCCTTTGCGTTGATAACGGGCAAACCATTGGGCGGCATGGTCAGCGATCCGGATGTTCTTGGGAATATGGTTGAATGCGCTGATCTCCTGCGCGCGGCGGGCCGCACAATGGGATTTGATGATCAAACGGATTATGAAGCTTATTTTGGCGAGATAGCGACCGGCAAGCCGAACCATATGATGAGCATCGTGCACGATCCGAGTGAGCATAATGCCATCATTGATATGCCGATTGCCATTACGAAGGCGCTTGGCTTTAAAACAGACACTCTTGAGGAGATCGCAGGCAATTCGTACGCGGCGGCGCAGCGTATCTTGCGGCAGCAAAAGGCGCGTGCCCCCACCAATGAACACGCGTAAATCAAATTTTCCTAACCGGCTTTTGCCTGGGCGGTTTCTGGTTTGTCGAAGCTGGACAAACTGCCGTCATACCTGTTGATGAAAGCGGTCAGCTGGTCATAGGGAACGGGCTTGGAATAACGGAAGCCCTGTACCTCGTCGCACCCCTGTTCGGAGAGGAAAGTTTCATGGTCCTTTGTTTCCACGCCTTCGGCGATGACTTTTAGATTGAGCGAATGGCCGAGGCCGATAATGGTTTTGGCAATCGCCGCGTCGTCGCTATTGTTCAGCGCGTTGCGGATGAATGACTGGTCGATCTTCAACCGGTCGATCGGGAATTGACGCAGATAGGACAGGGATGAATAACCGGTGCCGAAATCGTCAATCGCCAGCTCGACGCCAAGCGCGTGCAGTTTTTGCAGTGTCTCAACTGTGTGGGAAATATCCTGCATAAAGACGCTTTCGGTGACTTCCAATTCCAGCAGCGAGGGATCAATACCGGTTTCGCTCAGGACTTTTTCCGTGTAGGCGACAAGGTCGCTTTGATAGAATTGTGCGCCCGATACGTTGACGGCCATACGGATCATATGCCCCGCTTTATGCATCTCAACGGCGCGCTCGCAAGCGTGGCGCAAGACCCATTCCCCGATGGGAACGATTAAACCGGAGCTTTCCGCAATCGGGATAAATTCGGCGGGTGAGACAAACGTGCCGCCGTTCTTGGAATTGTCTTTCTTGAACCAGCGGATCAGCGCTTCGGTGCCGATCATCCGCCCCGATGACAGATCGAATTGGGGCTGAAAATATAAGGTTAGCTCGTTGTTATCCATCGCATCGCGCAGGTCGCGCAGCATCTGGAAGCGCGCCTGTACTGCGCGATCGAAATCTTCGGAATATTCCTTGACGGTATCGCGACCCTCTTCCTTGGCGCGGTTCAGGGCGATATCGGCGTTCTTTAGAATCTGGTCGGGGTCCATACTGTCGTCGGGGAATGTCGATACGCCGACGCTGGCGCGGACCTGGAAGTTTTCGTTAAACACCTTGAACGGTTCGCCGCGAATGACCTTGACGATTTTGTCGGCAACATCGCGGCCCGGCATATCGCCGGCCAGCGGCATCATCACGGCATATTCATCCTCGCCCGCGCGGGCGATAAAGGCGCTTTCGGGGAGGGCGGATTTAAGGCGCTTGCCGATGCCGCGCAGAATTGCGTCTCCGACATTGTGCCCCATCGAATCGTTGATGTCCTTGAAATGATCCAGATCCATAGCGATGACGGCAAAGCGGGACGGGCCTTCGCGGTCGGCTTCATGCATCCGGCGGCCCTGCTCAATCAGTTTTTGTAAAAACAGGGTGCGGTTCGGCAAGCCCGTCAGGGAATCATAGTAAGCGAGTTTGTGGATTTTATCTTCTGCGGCGCTCTTGATTTGCTTGATGTTGGTGGCGTTTTGCTCGATCAGCTTTTGCGTCAGGGCAATGGTGCTGCCGATTTCGTCATCCGGGCTAAACGGTGATTGTTCGATGCTCGGCTCTTCGGGGTTTTCGGCGGCGCGGCGCAGTGAATCGCGCATGAATAGAATCGGCTCCAGCAACCATTTCCCCAGCGTGATCATCAGTACGCTGGTCACAAACGCTGATAATAGCAACATGACGAACAGCGCTTGCTGTACATGCTGGAAGAGCGCATTGCTGACATGGGCCGAACCAAGCTTGGCCACGATATAATAGGGCTGGCCGATATCGCCCGGCCGGTATGTCACTTCGTAATGTGTTTTACCCGGGGACAGATAGGTCTGGCCGAGCGAGTCACTGTTGCGCAGGGTGATCGTCAGCGGTTCGCCATATGTGCCTAGCAGGTTAAAGCCGGAATTATAAACGGAGAAGCCTTCGACAGGGGTTGTCAGAACCACGCGCGCGCCTTGCGCGGTGCTGAGCGGGGCTTCGAAAATGTCGCGCCCGGTCCCATTGATAACGGGCGCCAATGCAATGCGGCCCGCCTCGCGCAATTCCGCCAGCCGTTCACGCTCGAAGTCTTTCAGACCGATCAGTAAAATCGCCATTTGTACGGTCAGGATCGTCAAGAAGACCGACAGCGCGATCCGCCAGCTCAGGCGGCTGTTCCAGATTCGGACCGGCGCGCTCTGTCCAGCTTCAAGCGGACGGCCAAACGCCCTCGATAGCAAGGTGGCTTTTTTGGTGTTTTGATCGGTCATGGATGCTGATTCGCCCACACGTAATTCGGATAACACGATTGATCGCCTCGTTTTCCCACATATTCCCCACAGCGCCCGGTTGGGCACCTCTACCATCATATTGGCAAAAATCTTAACAAGCTGTTACGAACAGGCAGGGCAGAGCCTTTACGAATCCCATTCTATCATAGCCAACCTATTGGAACAGGGGCTATTTTCCGGTTATTTCGAATTTTAGAAAAATTTTTCCGAAGGCCGGTTATTCCTGTATGAAACGCAGTGTTTGGCCGTCTTTTTCCACTTGTCTGTAAAAGCAGCTCGTCCGTCCAGTATGACAGGCAGGGCCTGAGGGGGCGACTAGCAGCAACAGACAATCCTGATCGCAATCGACGCGGATTTCGATTATGCGCTGCACATTCCCGGATGTTGCGCCCTTGTGCCAAAGCTCGTTCCGCGACCGCGACCAGAAATGCGCTTCGCCTGTTTCGATTGTTTTGGCGAATGCCTCTCCATTCATCCAGGCAACCATAAGCATGTCTTTTGTCTGTGCGTCCTGTACCACGGCGGCAATCAGGCCGTTGGCATCGAATCGCAGGTCAAGCGTTGAGGTTTCGTCCTGTTTCATCTGTTTCTTTCTTTTTGTGGTTTTTCTTCTTTTTCAATAAATGGATCAGGCCGAGATCGAACGCGGTTTTCAGGACAATCAGGAAGACAAGGCCCGCAACTGGCGTGTCCAGCGCCATAACCAGCATGCCGCCGAAAATCAGGGTAACATGCAGGATGATGATACGTCCGTAAGGGCTGAGCATGATCTTGCCGAAATCGCGTTCCCGTAAGGTGCCTGCCTCATGCAGCATGCGTCCCGCCTGCGCCAGCATTATTCCCGCCACCGCCCAAAGGAAACCGGGCCATAATTCGGCTGTGCGCAGGAATTCGATCGGCGCGAACAAGCCGCCGTGGGCCATTGCTTCGGATGCTTGCGGATAAAACAGCGAAATGACGAACACGCCATGCCCCATACAAAAC
>CAYSGL010000107.1:0-840 GCA_964430725.1 uncultured Pseudobdellovibrionaceae bacterium | reverse complement strand
AACACTCCGCCGGCTAGTGATGCGGGGCCGCTTCGCGCCGCCGCGACCAGCATCATCACCAGCGTCAGTGCGCCGATCACAAGATTCTCGATCCAGTACAGGAACATGATTTCGAACACTTGCCAGTCCCATAACCACACCCCCGCCAGCGGCATGATATTTCCGCCCAGCACCAGTGTCGTTTCAAGGCGGGTTAGCGGGGTGGGATTGGCTTGTATTTCCATGGCAATCTGTGGTGTTATAACAATCAATCCAAGAATGACACGGCCATGACGCAAATCAAACTGTATAATTCACTGAACCGGCGCAAAGAAATTTTCGAGCCGCTCGATCCCGGACACGTCAAGATGTACGCTTGCGGTCCGACAGTGTATCATTATGCCCATATCGGCAACGCGCGCATGGCGGTGGTGTTTGATTTATGGGCGCGGCTTCTCCGCCATGTGTATCCCAGAGTCACATACGTTTCGAACATTACCGATATCGAGGATAAGATTATCGATGCCGCGCGCGAAACAGGCCAACCGATCAACGTGATTACCGAAAAATACGCGAAAATTTACAATGACGACATGGCGCGGCTTGGCGTATGCGCGCCGGATGTACAGCCGAAGGCGACCGATCATATCGCCGAGATGATTGCGCAAATCGCGCAACTGATTGAGCGGGGCCATGCATACGCAGCCGAAGGGCATGTTCTGTTTCATGTGCCGTCCGATCCGTCTTACGGCGCTTTGTCAGGCCGCTCGCGTGATGAGCAGGTCGCCGGCGCGCGCGTCGAGATCGCCCCCTATAAAAAAGACCCGGCCGATTTTGTGTTGTGGAAACCCTCAACCGGCG
>CAYSGL010000106.1:2242-5671 GCA_964430725.1 uncultured Pseudobdellovibrionaceae bacterium | reverse complement strand
CGATTGGAAAAAGACAGGTCAGAGCATTCTGTAACAAGAAAAACCCGGCACAAGCCGGGTTTTTTCATGGTAATATAGGTCCCATGAGTGATTCACAGGTAAAAGCCCGCATGCCCGATTCCCTTGATGCCGATGATGTGATTGCCTTTTTGAAGGACAATCCGGGTTTCCTGACAGAGAACCCGGAGGCTGCCAACTATCTGATCCCGCCGCAACAGGGCGATGGCCGCAAGGTAAAGGATTTTCAATCCTACATGATTGAGCGCCTGAAAAGCGACAAGGAGCAAATCGCACAAACCACGCGCGAAATTGTCGAGAATGCGCGCAACAACATGAATAACCAGCAACGCATCCATAAAGTAATTCTGCGCCTGCTTGAAGCGCGCAGCTTTGATGAATTTATTGATGTTATCACTTCCGATATGGCCAGTATGCTCGACACTGATATTTCGGTCATGGTCGTGGAAAGCAACGGCCATGATATCCCGCATATCCACACATCCGGCATCCGGATCGTTCCCGGCGGCACGATCGATAAATGGATGAATGGAAAGAATGTCTTATTACAAGATAATATCATGGGCATCGAGGCGCTGTATGGCGGTGCCTATACGCTGGTCGCCTCGCAAGCTCTTTTGCGAATTGATATTTCCATGGATACCCCGCCCGCCGTCATTGCATTTGGCTCGCGAGATCCACATATGTTCATGGATGGACAGGCAACCGATCAAGTCGATTTTCTTGCCCGTGTGGTCGAACGTGCGTTCCGGTCATGGCTCAACCTGCCGCGATAAGCGACGCAACGCTCGAACGTTGCGCCCCCGACCTTGCAGAGCAAATTGGCGTATGGGTGAAATACCTCGCCTATGAAAAAAATGTTTCCAAACACACACTGCGCGCTTATTGCAGCGATGTCGGACATTTTATCACCTTCTTGTCCGAGCATTTTGCCAAGCCGCCCTCTATCGATGATTTATCAGCGGTGTCATTACAGGATTTTCGCAGTTGGCTGTCGAACAAGGCGGCACAAGGCGCCAGCGCCGCCAGCCGCGCGCGATCTTTATCCGGCGTGAAAAATTTATTGAGTTGGATGGACAAACAAGGCGTGATGCATAATGCCGCCATTTCGGTCGTACGTACGCCGAAGCAAAAACGAAAACTGCCCCGTCCGTTGCAGGAAACGCAGGCATTTCGCCTGCTCGACCAGATTGAAACAAGCGATTGGGTCGGCGCACGCGATAAGGCGTTATTTACGTTGCTCTACGGATGCGGCTTGCGGATCGACGAGGCGCTGTCGTTAAACATCGCGCATCTGGGCAATGACAATTTTCTCATCGTGCGTGGTAAGGGCAATAAGGAACGGCAAGTGCCGATGCTGCCGCCCATCATGGAGGCGATCACCGCCTACCGCGCCTCATGCCCCTTTGCCGATACACCGGACCGCCCCGTGTTTGTCGGAGAACGCGGCGGGCGCCTTCATCAGGGAGTTGCCCAGAAAGCCATGCGCGACCTGCGCCGCGCGATCGGCCTGCCGGAAACGGCCACCCCCCACGCCCTGCGCCATTCTTTTGCAACTCACCTCCTGCAAAATGGCGCAAATCTGCGGGAAATTCAGGAATTACTGGGCCATGCCAGCCTATCGACCACGCAGCGCTATACCGATATCAACGCCGAGGAATTGCTGGCCATTTATAAGAAAGCACACCCACGGGCATAAAAAATTATAGACATAATAAAAAATACGCCCTATCGTTCTCCGACAGGCGTACAAATATGAGTGATCGTGATACATTAAAACCACCGGGCACCAAGAAGCCTTTTTCCGACGCGGCGACACAACCGCGTTCGCTCTACGCCGACCTGTGCGAACAGCATCAGGCAAAACATCCTCCCGGCAGCAAAATCCGTTATTGTTTTATGGATGGTAAGAGGGAATTTTTTTCCATCCCCACAGAAACGATCGTCGGATTTGAAGGGGTGGCAAAGATGATCGAAGATGCTTTAAAGGGAGGAAAAGAAAAACCCGTTTCTTTTCTCCTCTCCATGAGGCTGGATGTTTCTTTTGAAGAGCAGATGGATATTGTCGGTATAGCCCCTGATGATGATAATGACCAAGTATTACACAAATTAATACGCGAAAGGTTTTATATCGCCGAAGAATACGACGCCTATTTGCTGCCGCCTCTCCACTTGGTCAGTGATAACGGGTCTATCGCCCTCACCCCGCTCCGTGGGGAAGGGCATCTGTTCAACCGTAACAGCATCAAGGCATCGTCAGTCAGAATGAGTATTCTATCCACCCTGTTCCAATACCTGCCCAAAAAATATGATCCGCCCATGACAGCGTGTGAACAGGAATGTCTGGATCGCTTCAACGCCGTCAAACAATCAGGCGCAGCCGCTTCTCTTGCCCTTATTCTCCTACCCTATAAAAATTGTGATGGCGTGGATTATGAATTTCGCTATAGCGAATTACCAGCCGGAGAATTTTGGCAGCATTTAAGAAGTCATACCATACAAACAGCGATCGTTTTTGATTTAACAAAGTCGTTCAAAGAACAATGGCCATATTCGCAATACGGCAAAATTGATCACCCCAAAGACATACCGCACCCTTATGTCCGCGCAACACATCACGGTGAAATTATTTTAGAGTTAAATAGGTAGATCATGTCTGACACCGGAAACAACGTAACATCTTTTGGACGGATCATTCAGCAAGACGATCCTGTACAGCCTCTAAACCTCGTCGCCAAAGGGTCTCTCCGCGACGAATTTCTACGCCGCCTTGATGACGCCGGTATTAGAGGTGTCGTGGAGGGCAAAGGTCGCCAGAAAACACGAGAAGAAAATATTTATATTCCGCCCTTAAGACAGGTAGCAGAAGAGGCATTCAAGTCTGACAGCTATTACGATGAGTATTTGCAAAATATAGCAACTCGCCTGTCGGACATGAAAGCGTTTGGCACACAGTTTCTTCTGATAACTTTTGATCAATATAACTACGGGAAAAGCGCGCTCTCTTTCTCTGATGCAAAGGGTATTAGAGAAATAGAACAAGAGAGAACAAGATTAAAGTCATGCCCGTGGGAACGTGTGGTTATGATCCTTGATGCGAATATCCCGCTTAAAAAACAGCTAACAACAATAAGCGGACAGCCCTACATTTCCCCGCACCATGCAAAGAACGATCCCGTTATTTCACCGACTTATCTTCAGGCTCTAAAAGACCACACGCCCGAACCGCACTATCGCTAAATACTCTAAATATGTAGCGGTCGTCCGTCCACGGCGAGGGCGGCTTCTTTGACGACCTCTTCCAATGTGGGGTGCGCATGGCACGTACGGGCGATATCTTCAGCCGTCGCGCCGAACTCCATGGCGATGCCCAGCTCGGCGATGAGCGTTCCTGCTTCCGGCCCGATAATA
>CAYSGL010000106.1:0-2232 GCA_964430725.1 uncultured Pseudobdellovibrionaceae bacterium | reverse complement strand
AGCACACGGTCGGTTTGCGCGTCGGCAAGTATTTTTACAAAGCCGTCAGTTGCATTCATCGCGCGAGCGCGGCCATTGGCCATAAAGGGAAACTTACCCACTTTATACTGCACGCCGGCTTCTTTTAACTGTTCTTCGGTTTGGCCGATGGCGGCGACTTCCGGCCATGTGTAAACAACGCCGGGAATAAGATTATAATCAATATGTCCCGACTGGCCTGCCAGCATCTCGGCCAGCACAACACCTTCGTCCTCGGCCTTGTGCGCCAGCATCGGGCCCGCGATCACATCGCCAACGGCATAAATGCCTTTGATGTTGGTTTCGAAATGGGTGTTGGTTTTAATACGTCCACGCTCGTCCAGCTCGACGCCCGCTTCTTTCAAACCAAGACCGTCCGTATAGGCCTTACGGCCCACAGCGACCAGTACGACATCAGCATTCATCGTTTCGGCCGCACCACCCGCAGCGGGTTCCAGCGTTAATTCAACGCCCTTTTTGCCTAGCGTGGCAGATGTCACTTTGGTCGACAGTTTGAAATCCAGCCCCTGTTTCTTCAGGATCTTTTGCGTTTCCTTGGCGATTTCGCCATCCATGCCGGGCATCAGGCGATCAAGAAATTCGACCACCGTGACTTTCGCGCCCAGACGTGACCAGACGGAGCCGAGCTCCAACCCGATCACGCCGCCGCCGATCACGACCATTGTATCCGGCACTTTTTCCAGTTCCAGCGCGCCCGTGGACGATACAATCTGTTTCTCATCAATCGTAATGCCTGGCAACGAAACGACATCAGATCCCGTCGCAATAATGATGTGCTTGGCATCGTATATCTTACCGTCGACGGATACCTTGCCCTCGCCCTCGACTTTACCGGCGCCTTTCAGCCAATCAATCTTGTTTTTCTTGAACAGGAATTCGATGCCTTGCGTGTTGGACGAAACGACCTTGTCCTTATGGCCCATCATGCCCTGCAGGTCGAGTTCGACACCTTTAACCTTGACGCCCAGCGCGGCCAGACCGTCATGCGCTTCGTGGTAGCGTTCCGATGCGTGAAGCAACGCCTTGGACGGAATGCAGCCAACATTCAGGCAGGTACCGCCAAGCGTGCCGCGCTTCTCCACGCAGGCCGTTTTCAGGCCCAGCTGCGCCGCGCGAATGGCCGCGACATAGCCGCCAGGCCCCGCGCCGATTACGATGACATCATAGGTTCCGTCCGCCATATTACCGTCCTTGTTTCATTGGATGTATTAGACAACATCTTGTAACGCAAGGTATAGGCGTTGACCAGCCCTTTCACTGAACTATAATATTGTCATATCTCAAAAAATAAATTCCAAAATTGCGCAATCACTTTATAATCCCTCCATGCTCGACATATGTTCGCTGGGGAATGCCTGTATTGATATCGTGGGGGAAGTAGATGAGGCGTTTTTAACCCAGCGCCGCTTACCCAAAGGCATCTGCACCTATCTGACAGACGACCGCACCGAAGAGATAGACAATGCCCTGCCCAATCCGGCCTATGAACCGGGGGGCTGTGCCGCAAACACAGCTGTTGTGGTTTCTTCGCTCGGCGGCAAAGCGGCCTTCATGGGACGCGTCGCGGAAGACGGAATCGGTAAATTATTTATCCGCAGCATGTCTGACAGCGGCGTTCTTTATGAGCCGAATCCGGCACCAGCCGCTGGACGCGGATCGACCCGTGTTTATACGTTTATCACCCCTGATGCCGACCGTACCTTTGCCACCTACTATGGGGAACAAGAAACATTATCGGTCAGTGATCTGAATGAGAGAGCGTTGCGGCGCGCAAAATACACCTATCTTGACGGATATGCGATGCATTCGCGATATAATACAGAGACTTTCATCACAGCGATAGACTGGACCCATCAGGCAAACGGAAAAGTCGTCTTTAATCCATGCGACATTAGCATTCTGACACAGCATGCGTCGCTATGTACCACCTTGATGGACAAATCGGATATTATCATTTGCAATGATACCGAAGCCATGATGATCACCGGTGCAAAAGATACCCAAAGCGCCGTCGAAGCGATGCAACCGCGCTTTGAGAGAGGAGCCGTAACAATGGGGGAGAACGGCGCCCTGGTATTCGGGCCAACCGGAATATCCAGCCTGCCCGCAAACAAGCCGGATGCTCCTATTATCGATACGAACGGGGCGGGCGATGCGTTTGCGGGAGGATATATATACGGCCTGTCGCATAAT
>CAYSGL010000105.1:0-5704 GCA_964430725.1 uncultured Pseudobdellovibrionaceae bacterium | reverse complement strand
CTAAAGAGAAACTTTATTTTTTGTTGGAGGATGATATGTCGAGTAATGATATGTCGAGTATAGAAATTGCTTCATGCGAACAATTTTCTACATCTGTCGTAGTTAGACCAAGTGGTGTGCAACAGAAGCATGATATTCTCTTAGTTCAGGTTTGGTCTAATGGATGCCAGAGTGTAGATGCTGTATGTAGAGGGGTGGATAAAGATTTATTGCCAGAGTTTTTGCCTAATGCAATTACAGCTTTTCAGAATAATTTCGAGATTTTTTCTCCAACCCCAGGCTAATCCCGCATCTTTTTCATTGTCTCGTCGCTCTCTTCCGCGATTTGCATGATGATCGGCGAATTTCTTTCCTGCATCAGGACAAAGTCGCCTTGCTCATCCAGAGGGACGGGCGGGCGTTGCAGCGTGCGGTATAATCCGAACAGGCCGAGCCCGACATATACGGCCCCGACATAGAGGAAAAAAGCATTTGTCCCGAACAGGCTCATCGCGCCGGATGCCGCGAATGGTCCGATAATCGACATGCCGCCATTCAGCAATATCAGGGTTGCGCTGGCGGCGATAATTTGCCCGCCTTGCAGGTGATCATTTGTATGGGCGGTTGACAGGCCGTAAATAGCGAGCGCAGTTCCGCCGATCATCGGCATCACCATGATCAGGGCGGGAATGCTGATCAACGAGGCCGCATAAGCAATAAAACAGGACAGTCCCGTGGCAAAGGATATGCCAATCAGTATTTTACGACGATCGAACCGGTCGGACAGCCAGCCGATCGGCGCTTGCAAGACCACACCGCCTATAATGAAGGCGGCCATAAAGGTGGAAATCTGGGCTACGGTTAACGTCATGGCGGTGGCATAAACCGGACCGATGGAAAAGAGTGCAGAGGACGCCAACCCCGATAACAAAACGCCGGCAATACCCAGCGGTGAAATCTGCCATAGTTTTTTAATCGAGACGCGTTCAGGCGCGATGAAAGCGGGCGCGGGGCGGCTTGATAAAGAAATTGGCAAGACGGCCAATGTGACCAGCACCGAGGTCAGAACGAATAATTCAACATCCGCAGGGTCGGCAAGATTAAGCAGGAACTGTCCCAGTGCCATACCCGCATACAGAATAATCAGGTAGAGCGCCATGATTTTTCCGCGATTCTCATTGGTCGCCGACTGGTTCAACCAGCTTTCAATGACGATATACAGGCCGGCATAGGAAAAGCCGGTAAACACGCGGACGATGCACCAAACGACCGGATCGTTAAAGATGCCGTGGAAAAGAACCGTCCCCGAAGCGAGAGAGGCAAGAGCGGCGAACACGCGGATATGGCCGACATTCTGAATCAGCTTTGGCACCCAGATACTGCCGAGCAGGAAGCCGACGTAATAAAGGGACATGACCACACCGATGGTCAGTGTCGAAAATCCCTCGATATTGGCCCTGATACCAAGCAGGGTTCCTTGCAGGCCATTACCGATCATCAGCATGGCTAGGCCGAAAAACAAGGGCCATGAGGCGAAAAGTGTCTTTTGCATACTTGCCACGCGCGCGGGTTGTTGTAGAGTGTTGGCACGGCATATCGCTATTTGCCGCAACACGCAATCATTGTTTCATGCCCGTGACCGAACTGCAATCCGACAATCCGATGGTTCTTTTCTTTCCGCAATATCAGGCGGGAGTGATGCCGAGCAATATCCCGCTGGGCAGTGCGGGTTTGCGTAGTTTGTGGTCGGACGCACCCGGCTTTACCGAGGTGCCCTTGCAACCCACAGATGAATCCGCCGCACAAGCCGGACATGGTGTGCGTTACCGTCATGTTTTGCGCAAGCAGCTCGTGGACGCAATGGCAATGGTGAAGGCGGCCGGGCCGGATTTTATCCTGACCACGGGCGGTGATTGCGGCGCGTCTTTTGTGCCAATCGCCTATATGAACGAATTATATGCCGGAAAATTGGGCGTGATCTGGGTTGATGCGCACGCCGATATCCATACACCATCGACATCGCCATCCGGCAATTATCACGGCATGGTGTTGCGCCATCTTATGGGGGATGCCGCGTTCGATATCCAGCCGTCCTTATCCTTGCGCCCGGCCCAAATCGCCTATCTTGGTTTGCGTGATACAGAGGCGGCAGAAGATGATTTTATTGCCCAGATGAAAATTCCCCGCTTTGATGCGGCGCAGGTCATGCGTGATAATATGCCGCTTGAGGCCGTCATCGGCCATTTTAAGCAGAATGGCATCACGCATATTCATTTGCATGTTGATTGCGATGTTTTGGATGCGTCGGTTTTTCCCTATGTCCATGTGCCTGAAACCGGCGGATTGACGTTGGACAGGCTTATTCAAAGCCTGCAATATTTGCGCGCAGCCATGCCAATGGCAAGTTGCTGCCTGACGGAATATGCCCCCGCCGCGCAAGGGGACGGGCTTGAGACAGTCGCCCGTATTTACCGTGAGGGCCTGGGGTTGACGATTCCGGAGGGGGATACGCCCTAATATTGCCCTGATTTTTGGATAGGCTATTGCCATGATCAGGATTTTTACCATCTTACTCGCTATGATGATGACAACGCCCGTATATGCCTCAACAAAAACTGCCGTTTTTGCCGGCGGATGTTTTTGGTGCATGGAAAGCGAATATAAAGGCATCGAGGGTGTCAGTGATGTTGTGTCAGGATTCTCCGGCGGGGCTGCGGATACGGCGACTTACGAGCAAGTGTCAAAAGGCGGCACAGGTCACCGCGAAGTTGTGCAGGTTACCTATGATCCGGAAAAAGTAAGATACGAAACACTGCTTGATATTTTCTGGAGCAATGTCGATCCTTTCGATGAAGAGGGGCAGTTTTGCGATAAAGGATTTCAATACACGGCGGCCATCTTCGTGAATGATGAGGCGGAGCGTGAAAAAGCCAAACAATCACTCGCCAAGGTCGAGAAAAAGCATGGCCGCAAGGTGGCAACCGCCATCGTGGATGCCGAACCGTTTTATGCCGCAGAAGAGTATCATCAGGATTATTTCCGCAAAAATCCGATCCGCTATAAACTATATCGTGGTGGATGCGGTCGCGATAAAAGACTTGAAGAGCTTAATCGCGAATAAAAAACCTTTATATCGTCCGGTCAAAATAAACGCCGCGCGTTTTATTATCCGCTGAAGAAGAATGGGAGATAGCAAGCTCGCCGCCGAGCAGAAAGCGGCCCATGCCATTCGTGCCGTCTTCTATTTTTGTTGCCAGTGCGCCTGTCTCGTCTATGTGGCGGACTGTTCTTCGAAAGGTGCCGTCTGATTGTTTTTCAAGCGTCTCTTCGAATCTTGTCTTACTGCCGGACGGGTTTTCCTGAAGGACGGTGCGCTGCATGCCGCGTTCTGTCAGGGTGACTTCTTCATTACGAATAAAATTTCTGCCATCGCTCTGGCGGAATATTTGCGTACGGCGAAACCCGCGTTCCATGGTGTCGACATTTTCGCTGATCAGGCGCGGCTGTGCGGCGGCCAATCCCTGCATAACCGTTTCCGGTGGACGAACAGAGAGATGCGTTTCAACCACAGGGCGCGTCGTCTGATCGATCGGAACGGGCAGCTGGCGTGCGGATGCCCCGCCCTGAAAAGATCGGCGCTGTGTGAGGATTTGATCGATCAGCTGGTTTCGGTCAATCGTGTTCATGGGAATCGGGCTAGGGGCAGTATATCAAAAGCCTGTGATGGCGAGAGGTTTATGGCTTTGTCTGTGCACAGGTTTAATTTTTTATGGTAATATTTGCCCTCTTGTCAGGCCATACCGTACGCGCCATACTATCGCATGGTTGTAGGGAAAAAAGTTGCTCTTATCATCGGTATTACGGGGCAGGATGGTCAGATACTCGCCGATATTCTTCTGAAAAAGCAATATCAGGTGCATGGCGTTCGGCCATATGGCCCGGAAGCAGGCGGGGATTATCTTGCGTCTCTCATCTCGTCTGGGTTGCATCTTCATTATGGCGATCTGGGCGATACGGGCAGCTTATTGCGCTTGCTCGCCGATATCAGGCCGGATGAAATTTATAACCTTGGGGCGCTGAGTCATGTTCATGTCAGCTTTAGCCAGCCCGAAGCCACTGCCAATATCAATGCGCTGGGACCGGTTCGCCTTATCGAGGCCATTCGCGCACTAGGCATGATGAATAACGTCAGGGTCTATCAGGCATCGAGTTCCGAGATGTTCGGCCGATCGGCACCGCCCCAGCGCGAAACAACGGCCTTTCAACCCTGTAGCCCCTATGCCTGTGCCAAGTTATATGCGTACTGGATGATTCGGAATGCGCGCGAGGCCGAGGGTTTGTATGCGTGTAACGGCATTCTCTTTAACCATGAAAGCACGTTGCGCGGCGAAGAATTTGTGACGCGCAAAATTACGCGCGCGATCGGCGACATTGAAGCGGGGCACCGCGATATACTCTATCTGGGCAATCTTGAAGCGCGGCGGGATTGGGGACATGCCCATGACTATATGCGCGGTGCCTGGATGATGTTGCAGCAAGACAAGCCGGATGATTATGTGCTCGCGACCGGTGTATCGTACACCGTCCGTGAGTTTGTGAGCGTTGCGTTCGCCTGTATCGGCATCAAGCTTACATGGCAGGGGCAGGGCATGGACGAACGCGGTGTTGATTGTGCAACGGGACGCGTTCTGGTGACAGTGGATCCGGCATTATTCAGGCCGCAGGAAGTCCATGTATTGCTTGGTGATGCGGCCAAGGCGCGGCGCGTTCTTGGATGGACGCCAAAGATTGCTTTTGCAGAGATGGTCGCAGATATGGTTGAGGCCGATCGTCATTCACCGGCCCGTTATGCGCATGGCTGAATTTCATCGCGGCCAGACATTATTCATCGCCGGAGAAACCGGCTTGGTCGGTTCAGCTCTGGTTCGCCGCTTTTCCCGCGAACCGATTGAAATACTGTCCGCCCCGCATAAAGCTCTGGATTTGACAGACCGCGCGGCGACGTTCGCGTGGTTTTCCGCCCATCGTCCGGATTTCGTTATCATGGCGGCGGGGCGTGTCGGCGGTATTGGTGCGAACGCGGCCGATCCGTTGGGGTTTTACCATGATAATCTGGCGATGGCCCGTAATGTCATTGATGCCTCGGCGCATCACAGAGTGAGAAAGTTGTTGTTTATGGGGTCTTCTTGCATCTATCCGCGTAACGCACCGCAACCTTTAACGCCCGATAGTCTTTTTAAGGGGCGTTTGGAGAAAACCAATCAGGGCTATGCATTGGCCAAACTGAAAGCGATCCGGTTATGTCAGGCCTATCGTACGCAGGGACATGATTTCATCAGCGTTTTGCCCTGTAATTTATACGGTCCGAACGATACCTATGATGCGCAGCGCTCGCATGTTATCCCGGCCCTTGTTTTAAAGATAGGAAACGCCCAACGTGCGGGCGCGCCGCATGTTACTTTATGGGGGACGGGCACGCCGCTGCGCGAATTTTTGCATGTAGACGATTTGGCCGAAGCCAGCGTCATCGCGATGCGTGAATACAGCGATAAGACACCGTTGAATATCGGCTCAGGCGAGGAGATATCGATTTGTGATCTGGCGCATCTGATCGCGGACGCGCTCGGCTACGCGGGCGATATCCGCTTCGATCCCACGTACCCCGACGGGGTGCCGAGGAAGGTGATGGATAGTGAATTAATCTATGCGAAGAAATGGTGCTGTA
>CAYSGL010000104.1:0-5783 GCA_964430725.1 uncultured Pseudobdellovibrionaceae bacterium | reverse complement strand
TCTATTTTTTGCCGGATGCCCGCCGAACGCGGGCATGACAGCTTTATCTAGGGTTTTACATTCCATTCCCGCACATGCCAGCGGTTACCGTCATGCTCGAAAAGGCAAATGGCGCCTGTGGAAATTTTGATGCCGTGTTTAGCGGCGAATGCGTCGAAGTCACCCGTGATATAGGGGGCAAAGCGGGCAATGCCGTTCGAGGTGACAACGAATACAATATCCTGATCGTCCGATACGATGTGCTCGGCAAATCCTTGCCAGTCGAGAATGGTTTTTTGCGGATCGAAATCCCACCCGTCCGGTACGATGGCGCGTTCGTCCCAATTGCGGAGGGCCTGTTCGCCGATGCGGGCGATCACGTCGGCTTCCTCGCGGTTTTCGTCCGGTCCGTAATCAATTTCGTTGAAGATGGCGAGAGGGTAAATCGACTGGGTGTAGCCGGCCTCTTTGATGGCCAGTTCTGCCGTTTCGCGCGTGCGTTGCAGGTCCGAGCAATAGGTTGCTTCGGGCAGCAGGTCGTTGGCTTTGAGCCACTGGCCTATTTTGCGGGCCTGATCCCGCCCCGAAGCGACCAGTGGCAGGTCTGTTCTGGCACCGACACGCCTTGGTGTTTCCTGTGCGTTGAAGGTATTGCCGTGACGTGCGATAACGAGTCTTGTCATTGAACTGTTTTAGCACCAGTTTGTTGGAGTAAGAAATAAAAGAAAGGATTTGTTATGCAATTTATTGACCTGTGGGATTCGGAAATGCCCGTTTTGGGATTTGGTACATGGCAATTGCGCGGCGATGAATGTGTGAAAGGGGTGATGCATGCGCTGGATGTCGGTTATCGCCATATCGATACGGCGCAGGTGTATGAAAATGAGGCGCAGGTCGGCGATGCCATGGCGCGGTCGAGCACGCAGCGTGACAGGGTTTTTCTGACCACGAAGGTCTGGCGCGATCATTTTGAAGACAAGGACAAAGCGCTGGCTTCGATTGAAGAGAGTCTGAAAAAACTCAAAACAGATTATGTTGATCTTCTGTTGGTTCATTGGCCTTTTCCTGAGCACGATATCGGAAAGATGCTGGAGCCGTTATTGGCGGCGCAGGAAAAAGGCATGACACGCCAGATCGGTGTCAGCAATTTTACGCGCGCGCAAATGGATGCGGCCCGCGAATTTTCAGCCGGAAAAGTTTGCGTCAATCAGGTCGAATACCATCCGGGCCTAAATCAAAAACCGGTCCTTGAGTATATTCAGGAACACGGCATGTGCCTGACGGCCTATTCGCCGCTGGGCAGGGGAAAGAATCTGGACGAGCCGGTCTTGAAAGAGATTGCCGAAGCCCATGGGAAAAGCGCGGCGCAGGTTTGCTTGCGTTGGCTGGTCCAGCAAAACCGCGTTGCCGCGATTCCGAAATCCGCCACGCCAAAAAATATTGAATCGAATTTTGATATTTTCGATTTTGAATTGAATGCCGAAGAGATGCAGAAAATCTTTACATTGGCGCGTGAAGACGGGCGGCTTGTATCGCCCGACTGGGCACCGCAATGGGACACGGCGGCGGTGAAAAAAGCGGCTTAGTATTTAAAATATTGACGTCATTGCGAGCGTAGCGAAGCAATCTCTTTTGTTGAATTTAGATTGCTTCGTCGGCTTTGCCTCCTCGCAATGACGGTTATTTTTTAGTGAGTAATTTCTCCGCCCGTTCCACATCTTCGGGCGAGTCGATGCCGGCCTGCGCCAATCCCGCGTCGATATCGAGAGTCACGGTTTGAATTGGAATATCGTTTTCGAGCAGGCGGAGCTGCTCCAGCCCTTCCAGCGCTTCATAATGACCGGCGGGAAGCGAAACGAATTTTTTGAGCACATCATACCGGAACCCATACAGGCCGATATGCTGGTGAACCGGTGAAAAATCGCCGTTGCGCGTTTCCTTGCGGATGGCGGGGATAATGTTTTTTGAAAACCACAAAGCACGGCCTTTGCTATTCACAATGGCCGTCGTGCCGGAAAACGGTGTTGTTTTTTTATTCTCGCGCAACATGTCGAGTTCTTCCCAGCGTAATTTCACCACCGGCGTGACAACAGACAGGGATGGGTTGGTATCGTAGGCTTCGATCAGTTTGACCAGCGCGTCGACGGGCGTAAAGGGCGCATCCCCTTGTAGCCCCAGTACGAAATCGAAATCATCACCCAGTTGTTTCGCCGCTTCGAGCACGCGGTCAGAGCCAGTCGCACATTGGTCGGACGTCATCACGCACGGAATGTCAATTTCGCGGCAATGCGCTTCGATGCGCGTATCTTCGGTCGCCACGGCAATGATCGTATTGGGATAGTGCGTGCGGGCCTTGCGCGCGATATCCACGACGCGGGACAGCATTGTCTGTCCGGCGATTACGGCCAGCGGTTTGCCGGGAAAGCGGGTCGATGCATAACGGGCGGGAATGATAATCGCGGTTTTCATTATTCCTTCACCCACCATGTATCGGCCACAGCCGGGGTCAGCGGCGAGAGCGTGTCGGGATGATCCAGCTTTGCATTATACGCAATTCGGAATGTGTTGGTGTGCCAGTTCGGAATGACGGAGTGACCGGCCAGCAACAGATAATCCAGAGCCTGGGTATAGGCGACAAGTTCGTTTCGGGTCCGGGCGCGGATCAGCTTTTCGACAATCTCGTCGATAACAGGGTCCTTGATGCCGATATAATTGCGTGAGCCTTTCATGTCTGCCTTGGCGCTGCTCCAGAAATCGCGTTGTTCATTGCCGGGCGAGCTTGATTGGCCAATGGAGAGCGGCGTCATATCGAAATCGAAATCGCTCATGCGGTTTTGATATTGTGCGGAATCGAGCGAACGGAAGGTTGCCTCCACGCCTATTTTTTTCAAATTGGCGATGAAAGGTAAAATCCAGCGTTCGAACAAAGGGCTGGAATCGATGATTTCAAAGGACAGGCGCTGGCCTGTGGTTTCATGGATACGAATACCGTCCTTGCCCAGCTTGTATCCGGCGCTATCCAGAATGTGCATTGCCTCGCGCAGGTTGCTGCGGACGCCGCCCTCGCCATCGGTTTTGGGGGGCTGATAGCGCACCGTAAAGACAGTATCGGGGATGCGTCCGCGATACTGTTCCAGAATCTCCTTTACACGGCCCTGCGGGGGATGATCGGGTGCGGCGAGATCGGAGTTCTCGAAATAGCTGTTGGTGCGGGTGTAACTGTCATAGGCGAACTGCTTGTTCGACCATTCGAAGTCGAAAGCATAATCAAGCGCTTTTCGTACATTGATATCGGTGAAAACAGGACGGCGCAGATTATACACAAAGCCTTGCATGCCGGCGGGACGCTGATGTTCAATTTCTTCTTTGATAATGCGGCCATCATTGAACGGCTTGCCCTGATACGCCGTCGCCCACAGCTTGGCCGTATTTTCCATGCGGTAATCATATTCGCCGGCGAAGAAAGCTTCCAGCGCGACATTCTGGTCTTTGTAATAATCGTAAGTAATGCGATCAAAATTGAATTTACCGCGATTGATCGGCAAATCTTTGCCCCAGTAATCGGGATCGCGGATATATTCGATCGAACGCCCCGGCACGACCTTGCCGATTTTATACGGGCCGCTACCAAGTGGCTTCGTCAGCGGATTGCCCGTGAATGAGCGCCCGTCGCTTGTCCAGAAATGTTTGGGCAGGACGGGCAGCTGGGCAATGATCAGAGGCAATTCCGCATTGTCGTTATGGCCGAAATTAAATTGTACGCGGCGGGCGGATGTTTTTTCGACCTTGGTCACATCGCCGTAATAGGCCTTGAAAAACGGCGTGCCGTGTTCGAGCAGCGTGTTAAACGTCCAGATAACGTCCTCGGGCGTGACGGGCTTTCCATCGTGCCATTTTGCCTGTTTGCGCAAGGTGAAGGCGACCCAGCTGTTATCCGGTGCGCGCTCGATGGTTTCGGCAAGCAAGCCGTACATGGAAAACGGCTCGTCATAGCTTTGCTCCATCAGGGAGTCATAGACCATAGCCTGTCCCAAAAACAGCAGGCCTGCCGCAGGCGTTCCCTTGATCACAAACGGGTTGAGGGAATCGAACGTGCCGATCGAATACAGCTTGAGCGTTCCGCCCTTGGGGGCATCGGGATTGGTATAATCCAGATGCGTGAAATCCGGCCCGTATTTCAGGTCGCCATGCATCGCGACCCCGTGTTGCGGTGTTTGGGCCTGCGCCGTGAGAGGGAGCAGCAACAAGGTGAGCAGCAGCTTTTTCATGCGTCGGCTCCTATGGCATCGGATAAGTTATCCAGTCCGTCTTTTTGCATGAGAGTCACCAGTCCTTTATTGATCTCGTTTATCAGGGCAGGACCATGATAGACAAGCGCGCTGTATAGCTGGACAAGCGACGCGCCAGCGCGGATTTTATCGTATGCATCCTGCGCGGATGAGATACCGCCCACGCCGATAATGGGCAGTGTGCCGTTTGTCAGCTTGTAGATGTTGCGGATCACGCCTGTCGATTTTTGCGTCAGGGGCGCGCCGGACAGACCGCCTTTTTGCGCGCGGAAATCGGCGGAGAGATAATCGGGGCGGTCCAGCGTTGTATTACCAAGAATAACGCCGTCAATCCCCACATCCAGAAGGACAGCGGCAATGTCGTGTTGCTGTTGCTCGGTGAGATCAGGCGCAAGTTTAACAAGTAGCGGCGGTTTGTTTGCAAGCTCGTTGCGGGCGGCGATCAGTTCGCTCAAAAGTGGTTTCAGAAATTCAGGCTCCTGCAGATTGCGCAGGCCCGGTGTGTTGGGAGACGAAATATTGACCGCCAGATAATCGGCCAGTGCTCCGAGTTCGCGGATAAGAAGCGTATAATCTTTTGCGGGTTCGGTTTGTTCTTTGTTCATGCCGATATTCAGGCCGACCAAGCCGCTTTTACGGGAACGAAAAACCTCAACATTCCTCTTGAACGTGTTTAATCCCGCATTGGGAAAACCCATACGGTTGATGACGGCTTCATGTGCAGGGTCGCGGAAGACGCGCGGACGCGGATTGCCGGCCTGTGGTTTCGGGGTCACGGTGCCGACTTCGACAAAGCCGAATCCCATCTTCAGCATCGGCGCGATCACTTCGGCGTTTTTATCGAATCCGGCGGCGAGGCCGACGGGATTGGAGAAGGTCTTCCTCCATATATTTTGGGCGAGGCGCGGATCGGTTTTTGACGCGCAAGCGGGATAAAGCCCCGTTTTCAAGCCATGAATGGTCAGGGTGTGCGCAGTTTCGGCATCGAGCGCATGCAGGAAAGGTTTGCCGAGTTTGAACAGGATGTCGGTCATCGCAGATGCTTGAAGCTATGTTTGAGATAATGCCAGCCTGTCCACGCGGTCAGGGCGGCGGCGATTGAAATCAAAATCTGGCCAATCAATAACGTATGAGGGACGAGCACGTCGCCCGCATCGCCGACGATGAGAAAGCCGAGCGCGATCATTTGTACCGTCGTTTTCCATTTTGCGTGTTTGGTCTCCTGATTTTGAATATTTTTCGGCCGCAGAAATTCGCGCAGTCCGGAGATCAAGAATTCACGGGCAAAAATAATCAGGCCGGCGATAAGCCAGAGCCCGTCAATGCGATGAAAGGCCGCGATCACAAGAATAATACAGGCGACAAAGATCTTGTCGGAGATGGGGTCGAGGAATTTACCGAAGTTCGATACACTGTTTTGTGTGCGGGCGAGATAGCCGTCGAGAAAATCCGTAATGCAACAGATTGTATATACACCAAGGGCAATCCATGGCGCGGCGGGATGCGAGCAATAAA
>CAYSGL010000103.1:0-5824 GCA_964430725.1 uncultured Pseudobdellovibrionaceae bacterium | reverse complement strand
GTTCAGTTCTTTGAAAATTTGCAGTTCGAGACCGATGGCTTTCTCGCCGGCGCTGGCGAGGTCGCGTTCAAGTTCAGAGAGTTCCGGCGTGGTAAAACGCACATTGTTGGCCAGCGTCTGGCGGTGAATGAACGGATTGTCGTTGTCGTTCTGCGCGCCGCGCGTGACCATCAGCTTGTCGGCATGACGGGCCGTGACATCAATGAAATAACCGAGCACGTTGTTGTAGGAAATCTTCAAACTGTCGATGCCTGTCTGCTCGCGGTAGCTGGCTTGCAGGTTGGCGATATGCCGTTTCGAGTTATCGCGCAGGGCGTATAGCTCATCGAGGCGGGCGTTGTATCCTGCACGGATGAAATGTCCTTCGCGTTCGCTCGGCGGTAATTCGTCGCGCAAGGATTGATTGAAATGGTCGAGCAGTTTTTTGGTTTTTGCTTCTTGTTGCAATCCACCAACAATAGTTTGAAGAGCCTCATCGCCCGCTTGCTGAAGCAATGCCCGCAAGGTTTCTGCGCGGGATAACCCATCGCGCAACGCACCGAGGTCGCGCGGTGAGCCGCGCCCAATGGTGATGCGTGAAAGGGCGCGTTCCATATCCGGCGTTTCGCGCAGATGACCGCGCATCGCATCGCGCAAATTGGGTGCACTTAAAAACGCGTCGATTTCATCAAGGCGTTTGTTGAGTGCGTTTACATCCGTGAGGGGGGCGGCCAGACGTGCTTGTAACAGGCGTGCGCCATTGGCGGTCACGGTGCGGTCGATGACGCTCAAAAGGCTTCCGCGCTTCTCGCCTGTTTGTGTGCGGGTGAGTTCGAGCGAGCGGCGGGTGGCTCCATCAATCTCCATCACCGCGCCTTCGTTCACCTGCTGTAAGGGTTGCAAATGCGGGATCGCGCCTTTTTGCGTGCGTTGAATGTAATCGAGTAGTGTGCCCGCCGCCGCAATTTCTGCGCGGGAAAAGGCGCCGAAGCTATCGAGCGTGCCGACAGCGTAGAATTTTTCAAGGCGGTCTTTTGCGTTCGCGGCATTGAACGTGCTGATCGGCTGGCGCGTCAAAAGCTGTTTATATTGCTTGGGAATACGCTCTTCCAGCGGATCGGGGATAAGCAGTTCGGACGGCGCGATGCGATCAAGCGTGCTTAAAATTGCATCGGCCTTGATCGTTTGCGTAAAGAATGCACCCGTCGAGACATCCAGCCACGCATAGGCGAACGCGCCCGCAACGTCGGCAAGGCACGCGAGGTAGTTGTTGTCGCGTGCATCGAGCAGTGTGTCCTCGGTTAGTGTGCCTTGCGTGACGATACGGATGACGTCGCGGTTGACGAGGGCTTTGGAGGCAGGTTTGCCTTCGCGCTTGGTGCGCTCCTTGGCTTCGTCCGGTGTTTCGGTCTGCTCGCAGATCGCGACCTTGAATCCAGATTTAATCAGTTTGGCAAGGTAGGGCTCGAACGCATGATACGGCACGCCGCACATCGGAATGTCATCACCATTGGTGCGGCCGCGTTTGGTCAGGGTAATGTCGAGCGCTTCGGATGCCGCCAGCGCATCGTCAAAAAACAGCTCGTAAAAATCGCCCATGCGGTAAAACAGCAGGCAGTCGGGATGCGCGGCCTTGACGCCCAAATACTGCGCCATCATGGGCGTATGCCCATCGGCGAGGAAGTCGTCCGGGGTTTTGACGGCAATAGAGGACATAAGATTTTTTAACGCCAAGACGCCAAGAAAGCCAAGGTTTTTAGCTGGTTTTCCCCTTCTTTTAACCCGACGTGCCGGTCGAACCGAAGCCGCCAGCCCCGCGCGCGGTATCGTCGAGGCTTTCAACGACATCCCACGCGACGGTTTCGTGCCGCGCTACGACCATTTGGGCGATGCGCATGCCGCGCTCAATCGTGAACGGTTCGTCGCCGAGATTGGCGAGGATGACTTTGATTTCGCCGCGATAATCGGCATCAATTGTGCCGGGGGTATTCAGAACGGTCACGCCGTTTTTCGCGGCCAGTCCCGAACGCGGGCGGATTTGTGCTTCGAACCCGACGGGCAGGGCGATGGCGAGGCCTGTCGGCACCAGTGCACGCTTGCCTGCATCAATCACGATATCCTCGTCAATCGCCGCACAGAGATCCATGCCCGCCGATTGTTCGGTCGCGTAAGCAGGTAACGGCAGATCAGCCGCATGGGGAAGGGCGGTCACGGGTACGAAGAGCTTGTTTGTCATTATTCTGCGGCCTCCTGATGAGGATCGGTTGAACGAATTTGGTTGATTATTTCCTGCGTCAAACGCCGGGCTATTTCGTCTTTGGACTGTTTTTCCCAGACAGTCTCTTTATCTTTTGTCACGAGAATAACACGATTGAAATCGCCGGAAAAAATATCGGGGTCGTTATACACATCGTTGAGTATGATCCAATCACAGCCTTTTTTGATACGTTTGGCGCGGGCATTTTCAAGAGCGTTGTCTGTTTCTGCGGCAAAGCCGATCGTCAGTGACGGACGGTTGGGGCCTTTAGAAATGGTTGCGAGTATGTCGGTATTCTCGATCAGTTCAAGGGTCGGCGACGCACCATTCTTTTTTATTTTGTGGTTGGCCACATCCTTTGGCGTCCAATCTGATACGGCGGCATTAAAAATGGCAATATCTGCAGGTAAGGCATTTTGTACGGCATTGAGCATTTTCCCCGCCGTTTCCACGCGGATCGTATTGATATTTGCCGGATTATCAAGGGCGCTTGGCCCCGTTACCAATGTTACGTCTGCGCCAGCGCGCGCAAGTGCCTTGGCGATAGCGAAGCCTTGTTTTCCGCTCGAGCGATTGCCGATAAAGCGAACCGGATCTATCGGCTCATAGGTGGGTCCTGCTGTGACGATGGCATGTTTTCCTTTAAGCGCGTTTGCGAAAGAAAAATATTGCTCTATGCCATTTAATATGTCGATGGGTTCAGCCATGCGGCCCAGCCCTGTTTCTCCGCAGGCCATTTCGCCGCTGGCAGGACCGATTTGCTCAAAGCCGCGCGCGCGCAGGGTTTTCAAATTGTCCTGCGTGGCCGCATTCGCCCACATTTCCTGATTCATCGCCGGTGCGAACAAGATAGATTTGTTCGCGGCGAGCAAGGTTGTCGAAGCCAGATCATCGGCAATGCCCTGCGCGAGCTTGGCGATCAGGTTGGCGCTGGCCGGGGCCACGACGATCAGGTCGTTTTCGCGCGAGAGGCGGATATGGCCCATTTCGGTTTCGTCTTTAAGCGAGAAAAGGTTGGTATAAACAGGGTTTTCGGATAGAGAGGCGACGCTGAGCGGGGTAATAAATTCCGCGCCGCCCTTGGTCAGGATGCATTGCACGCATGCTCCCGCACGGCGGAGCAGGCGGATCAGTTCCAGCGCTTTATAGGCGGCGATGCCGCCGGAAATAACCAATAATATTCTTTTGCCGTTCAGCATAAAAAAATCAGCCCCGTTTTATGAACGGGGCCGATCTTAAAGCTTTTGTTCAAAGAGGTCGAGACATTACTCGGTGACTTCTTCTTCCGTTTCTTCCGCAGCAGCGGCCGCATCATCGGCGGCTTCTTCTACGGCATCTGCAGCGTCTTCAGCAGGCGTTTCCGGCGTCGTTACTTCATCCCAAGCTTCCTGAGTGGCTTCTACGGCATCGCTGGTAGCTTCTTTGGTTGCATCCCAGGCATCAGCTGCGGTCTCTTGCGTCGCATCCCACGCTTCGCCGGTGGCTTGCTGCATATTATCAGCGGCAGCATTGGCGTTTTCTTCCATGGTTCCCATGAACCCTTCGCCGGCGGCGGGCTCGATACCGGCAACATCGCTGCCCGATACGTTGTTGTAAATTACCTGCATGGCAGCAATACCGGCGACGAGCACCACAGCTGCGAAAATCACGGATTTGACGACATTATTCATGGTTCTTTTCTTCCTTGTTAAAATTCAAAAATTATCCACCCACAACGGTTGATCGCCGATTCTTAAAAGCCTTTGATGGGCTTTGCAAGGGCTTTTTGCATAAACAGTTTATAGTTTCACAGCCCTGTGAATGGCGACAATCCCGAAAGACAGGTCCGTGTGTGAACACATGGACAGGCCATTTTGTTCCATACGGCGTTTCAATTCTTCTTGTTTTGGGAATTTACGAATAGATTCAACAAGATATTGATAGCTCTCCGCATCGTTGGCGACCATTTTGCCTATTTTGGGGATCAGTCCATAAGAATAAACATCATACAGCCTGGCCAGCGCCGGGTCAGTCACATGAGAGAATTCTAAACAATAGAAGCGTCCGCCGGGCCGCAAAACGCGCGCGGCTTCGGCCAGCGCCGTATCAATGTGCGTTACATTGCGCAGGCCAAAAGCAATGGTATACACATCAATGCTGTGACTGGCGATCGGCAGGGCCTCGGCATTGCCTGTGATCCAGTTAAAATCATCCAGCCAGCCTTTATCGACTGCGCGGTCGCGGCCAACGGCCAGCATGTCATGGGTGAGGTCGCATAAGGTGATATTGGCTTTGGGGGCGCGTTTTTTGATGCGGAAGGCAATGTCCCCGGTACCGCCCGCAACATCCAGATAATCAAGGCCGTTACGGGGCCGGATTTCGCGGATCAGGCGATCTTTCCACAGGCGGTGAACCCCGCCGGACATCAGGTCGTTCATAATGTCGTATTTGTTCGCGACCGAACCGAACACGCCCTGAACGGCGGCGGTTTTCTCTTCGGGGGTGACGGGTTTTTCACCGAACCACTGGCTTTCGGGATTTTGCATGAAAGCGTTATAACACGGAGCACGCAGAGCACACGAAGATATTTATTGACATAATTTAAGGGGATGATAGAAAAATTTTATGAGTGAGATGAGTACGGTAAAATTACACGATCTCGCCGCCTTTTTCAAAAGCAAGGCGGCGGAATTATATGAACGAACCGATGATGGCCGGTATGTTGCGTGTGCGCTGCGTGATATCAGGCAAAATCCCCATCCCTTACCCGATTTCGCAAGTGACTTTGCACACTCCGCAAGATTGCGTCGTGTTAATAAGGAGCGGCTGATATTGGTGAGCGAATTTTTAAACAAGCAAGGGCTCTTCGAATTTCATGCTGTGGCGGAAGGCGGTACAGCGTTTTGTTATGAGAGCCAAGGCATAGCGATACGAATTGGACCTATGCCTTGTGCATCACCAAGTCGCGTGCAACTTGGTGATATCAGGCATTGTTGTCCCTTTGTGCTCCAGTCTCATCATAGCATTGCCATGCCTCAAGCAGGGATGCGTAGCGAAATTATGCCTTTTGTTGGAATGTTGGAAGATGGGGATATTCCTGAGTCCTTTCAGGTGATGTTGCCTGCATTGCTTGATAAAACCTGTTTTGAGGTAAACATTGAATTCAAAGACTTGGCCGTATTGCCGGACGGGACACCCATTTATGTCGATCCGGGGGCGATCAATTTGAAGTCATGGGACGAGCAGCCTACCGTCCGCGATTTCGAGATCATTCGCGAGAACACGCAAAAATTGAATTTGCCTGAGCCTTTGTCATGGGTGCTCCCCGACGGGCGGTTCAAACAGGAACTGTTTTTCCCGACCCCCACCAACCGGATTGATTTGGTTTTATAAGTTATTATCCCCCCCTGATCTCGCATGCGCTCGATCGTCCCTCTCCCCGGTGGGGAGAGGGAAGCGAGGCCGATCAATATTTTTTAACACGGAGGGGATTCTATTATTAAACGCAGAGACGCAGAGATCGCAGAGAAGGTTTTATAAAAAAACTCTGCGGACTCTGCGCCTCTGCGGTTTGTTCTTTAAGGGCGCTGTGCGCGGAGGGTTTTACCC
>CAYSGL010000102.1:0-5863 GCA_964430725.1 uncultured Pseudobdellovibrionaceae bacterium | reverse complement strand
CACCCGCCGTCATTGCCATGTATATGGCCATATACACCAGAACGGCGGCGATCCCCTGTTCGCCTGCGGCAACGATCCCGATCAGGGCATATCCCATATTGCCGATTGAAGAATAGGCCATCAGCCGTTTGATATTATCCTGTGCAATGCCGGCCAACGCACCGACCAGCATTGAGGCGAAAGCAAGTCCCCAGAGGATCGGCATCCATTGTTCCTGTAACGCGGCAAAGGGAACGGCGACAAGGCGCATCAACAAACATATTGCCGCCACTTTGGGCACGATCGCAAACAAGGCCGTCACGGACGCAGGCGCGCCTTCATACACATCGGGCGTCCACATATGGAACGGTACGGCGGAAATTTTGAAAGCGATACCCGCCAGAACAAAAACCATGCCGATTGCCGGCCCCAGTTGCGGAACGCCGGCCAGCAATGCAGAAACATCCTCGAACGCCAGCGATCCCGCAAATCCGTAAATCAGCGAGATCCCAAACAACAACATGCCTGACGCCATGGCACCCAAAATAAAATATTTCATACCCGCTTCGGCAGAACGGATGTGATCACGCCGTATCGCGGCGAGGACGTATAGCGCAAGAGATTGAAGCTCCAACCCGATATACAGGGCCAGAAAGTCATTGGCAGACACCATAATCATCATACCAATACCCGCCAGCAGGACGAGAACGGCATATTCGAATTTTTGCGTTTGAATTTGGATCAGGTACTGCTTGGCCAGCATCAGGGACGCGGCAAGGCCGATCAGGATCAGGATTTTTGCAAATCCGGCGAACTGGTCGAGGATAAAGACATCGCCGAACGCGCTGCGCCCGTTCCAGGGCAATCCCGCCAACATCATACTGGCAATAAACAAGGCGGCGACCGACACCCATATGACCGGTACGGTCACGCGCCCCCCTCTGGTTTTTCCGGCGATGGCCCCATATATCAGCAAGCCCATCGCAACCACGCTCAGGAATATTTCCGGCAACGCGACAATGATATCTTTCGGATCAAAAACAATGGGGGTCATTACAGACCTCTTTCAAGTTGGGAAATAAACTGATTCTGAGGACGTGCCTCGACCGGCTTGTTCATCGTTACCTGGGTGATCAGGCGATTCACCGACGGGCCGATGCGATCCATTACAAATCCCGGCGCGATACCAAGCCAGAGGACAAGGCCGATTAACGGAATGAAATATCCCAGCTCCAATCTGCTGACATCGGGCATCGCGGCGGCATCGGCGTTTTTTTGTTCGCCGAAAATAACCCGGCGATAAAGCACCAGCATATAGGCGGCCCCCAATATCACGCCCGTCGTCGCGAAAGCGGCAATCAGGCCGTCTGCCTCGAATGCCCCGAGGAGAACGAGAAATTCTCCAACGAATCCGGACGTACCGGGCAATCCGACGGAACCAAGCATGAAGATCATCATAATGACAGCGTATCGCGGCATATTTTTAACCAGTCCGCCATAGCGCGCGATATCCCGCGTATGCAAGCGGTCATAAACGACCCCGACGCACAGGAACAGTGCGGCAGAAATCACCCCATGGCTCAGCATTTGAAAGATTGCACCATCGACGCCCTGACGATTGAGTGTGAAGATACCAAGTGTGACATAGCCCATATGCGCAACGGATGAATAGGCAATCAGCTTCTTCATATCATCTTGCACCAGCGCGATCAGCGACGTGATAATAATAGCGGCAACGGACAGCCAATAGACCATGGGCGCAAAAAATTCCGACGCTTCCGGAAACATGGGTAAGGAGAAACGCAAAAATCCGTATCCGCCCATTTTCAAAAGAACACCGGCCAGAATGACTGATCCGGCGGTTGGCGCCTCGACGTGCGCATCGGGCAACCATGTATGAACGGGATACATCGGCATTTTGACCGCGAAGCTGGCGAAAAAGGCCAGCCATAGCCATATCTGCCAGTCGCGGGTAACCGGATTCGCCATCAGGCCGGGAATATCCGTGCTTCCGGTTTTATAGTACAGCGCCAGCAGCGCGACCAACATCAACACCGAGCCGAGCAGCGTATATAAAAAGAATTTAAACGCCGAATAAACGCGTCGCGGCCCGCCCCATATCCCGATAATCAGGAACATCGGGATCAAAACGGCCTCGAAGAAAATATAGAAGATGACCGTGTCCAGGGCGCAAAATGTCCCGATCATCAATGTTTCAAGCACCAGAAACGCGACCATGTATTCCTTCACCCGCTTGGTCACGGAATGCCAGCTGGCAAGAATGCATATCGGCGTCAGAAAGGTGGATAGCAGGACAAAGAACAACGAAATCCCGTCAATCCCCATATGATAGGTCAGGCCAAGCGCCGGCAGCCATTCTTTTTTCTCGACGAATTGAAACGTATCGATCGCGGGATCAAACCGCACGAGCAGATAAAGCGATAAAAGAAACGTAAAACCGGAAGTATAGAGCGCCGCCCACTTCGCATTACGCACGGCAACATCCTGATCGCCGCGAATGGTTAAAATGAAAAACGCGCCGATCAAGGGCAGGAACGTCAGTAAAGAGAGGAACGGAAACGCATCCATAATCTAGAATCCTTTCACAATCCGATAGAACACATAGCTGACAAGCGCCAGCAACCCTATCATCATGGTGAATGCATATTGAAACACAAAGCCGGACTGGAGACGGCTAAGGAGGCCGGCTCCCTGCGTTACACGCCGGGCGATCCCATCGGGCCCCAGCCCGTCAATGACTGATTTATCGGTCTTCCAGAAAATTCGGCCAAACGACGCGGACGGTAACACGAACAGGCGGTGATACAGCTCGTCAAAAAACCATTTCCGGTAAAAAAGCGTATGCACCGGCTTCACGGCGGCTACAATTTTTGCCGGCAAATCGGGACGGCGGTTATACAGGAAAAAGCCCAACAACAATCCGCAAACACCCATCACAAGCGGCAGTTTTTTCACCCAGACCGGCACATGGTGCGCGGCTGTAACCGTATCGTTTGCCTCAAGCACGAAAATACTTTTCCCAAAGTACGGGGAGTTTTCCGCGCGAGGATTGGACGTTGGTGGACGCGGCGTCTGGTCAACTGTTTTCTCGACGGCTTCTTCTGCAGCCGGCAGAGTTGGCTTTTCCGCTTCGGGATGAATATCCGCCACCTGAACATGCGGCGCAGAATGATGCGCCGGGCCACCGACAAAGCCATTATAGAAGACCATGCCGGCCAGCACCGCGCCGACGGCCAGCACGACCAGCGGTGTCATCATCACCGGCGGGCTTTCCTGCGCGTGATCATAGGTGTGATGATCGGCGCGTGTCTTTCCGTGGAACGTCATAAATATCAGGCGCGCGGAATAAAAAGCCGTCATCAGGGCGGCGGTAATCCCCGACCAATAGGCGATAGTCCCGAACCATGTGTGATCGGCAAACGCGCTTTCCAATACGATATCTTTGGAGTAATAACCGGCAAAGATGGGAATGCCGGCCAGCGCGAGAGAACCGATCCACATCATCGCGTAGGTGGCAGGCACCTTCCAGTAAATACCGCCCATCTTGCGCATATCCTGTTCGTGATGAAGCGCGTGAATGACAGAGCCCGCACCAAGGAACAATAGCGCCTTGAAGAAAGCATGGGTCATCAGGTGGAAGATCGTGGCACTGTAGGCCGATACGCCAAGCGCAAAAAACATATAGCCAAGCTGCGACATTGTGGAGTACGCGATCACGCGTTTGATATCGAATTGCGTCATGCCGATAGTCGCAGCGACAACGGCAGTCGCGGCCCCGACCAGCGTGACCACCATCAATGCCATCGGCGCATATTCAAAGACAGGCGACATGCGTGCGACAAGGAACACGCCGGCGGTAACCATCGTTGCCGCATGGATCAACGCGGAAACGGGTGTTGGCCCTTCCATCGCGTCCGGTAGCCACGTATGCAGACCCAGCTGGGCCGACTTGCCCATTGCCCCCATAAAGAGCAGTAAGCAAGCGACAGTCAGCATATTGACAGGTGCGCCAAGGAAATCGATTGTCCTGTCCACAACCTGCGGCGCTTGTGCAAACATGGCATCGAACTGAACCGTACCGAACAGCGCAAAGCAGGCAAAAATGCCCAGTGCCAGGCCGAAATCGCCAACACGGTTGACAACAAACGCCTTAATCGCGGCGGCGTTTGCACTATCCTTATAATTCCAGAAACCGATCAACAGGTACGAGGCAACCCCAACCCCTTCCCAGCCAAAGAACAACTGAACAAGGTTGTCTGAGGTCACCAGCATCAACATGGCGAACGTAAAGAGCGAAAGGTAGCTCATAAAACGCCCCTTGGCGGGATCGTCATGCATGTAGCCAACGGAATAGACATGGACGCAGGCCGATACGATATTGACGACACACATCATTATCACGGCGAGTTGATCAACACGCAGCGCCCAATGAACCTTGAATGCGCCAGAATCACTCCATGTCATTAATTCTATGGTGCGCGGTGCGTCTTTTAGGACAACATCGGTAAACAGGAAGCTTGAAGCAAGCGCCGCGATGATAACGCACGCACAGGTTATAAACTGCGCGCCTTTGTCACCAATTTTATGGCCGAACAGAAAAGCAACGATAAAAGCGGCCAGCGGTGGGAAAACAGCGAGTAATTCCATGACGGTAATGGGGCCCCTACCCCTTCAACTGTGAAATTTCCTCGACCGCAATCGAGCCTTTGTTACGGAAGAACACCACAAGAATAGCAAGGCCGATGGCGGCTTCGGCAGCGGCAACGGTCAAAATAAACATCGTAAAGACCTGCCCCGACAGATCGTTCATAAACGAGGAGAAAGCGACGAAGTTAATATTGACGGCCAATAACATAAGCTCGATGCACATCAATATGATGATGACGTTCTTGCGGTTCAGGAAAATACCGAACACACCGAGCGTAAACAATATGGCCGCCAAGGACAGGTAATGTGTCAGCCCAATTTCAAGCATGTTAGTTTACCCCCGATCCGGGTGTTATTTTACGCACTTCCATGGATTGTTCCACGGTACGGGCATTTTGTTCGGCAACAACCTGACGGCGCACGCCCGGGCGACGGCGATGGGTCAGGACGATCGCGCCGATCATCGCCACCAGCAAGATCAGGCCCGATGCCTGGAACGCCAAAAGATAACGCGTATAGAGCACCGCGCCCAATTGTTCTGTATTGCTGAATGAATCAACCGTTTCAGGCCGCACCGCCCCCGGTGCAAAGGTCCAGCCGGAGAAAATGAAAATGAGTTCGGCCAGAAGAATAAGGCCTATCACAATGCCGATCGGCACATATTGCATGGCGCCCTTGCGCAACTCGGAAAAAGAAATGTCGAGCATCATCACGACGAACAGGAACAACACCGCCACAGCGCCGACATAAACGATGACAAGGATCATGGCGACAAATTCGGCCCCCAGCAAAATGAACAGGCCGGCGGCATTAAAAAAGGCAAGAATAAGAAAGAGAACCGAATGGACCGGGTTTCTTGCGGTAATAACCATCAGGCCCGCAAAAAGCGTTATGGCGGCAAACAGGTAAAAGGCAAAAGCAGAGATCATGGAATCGAGGAAATTCGTTTGGTTTTATAAGCTTTTAGACGCTTCGCAGGAAGCATGCAAGGCGAGATATGTTATCGCACCGCAAAATACCGACCTGTGGATAAGTTTGGGGGTAAATATTGGAACCGGTTGTATTTTACAAAAAATACCACAGGCTTATTATGGCGTATATTATGTATTGCTGTTTCAACAGTCTTTTCACAAAAACAAAGGAGACGTTTCTATGCAACATCTAGGGTCCAGACTCATTGCTTAAATCCAGTAGCATAAGAGAGCGGTCAGGCAGA
>CAYSGL010000101.1:5474-5913 GCA_964430725.1 uncultured Pseudobdellovibrionaceae bacterium | reverse complement strand
CCCACGAACATAGGCATTAATAGAGATACATTGAGTGAGTACGAGACATGGAAAAAGTCACGAGGAGAGGATTTACCCGCAAGCTTTACTAAAGAAATAAACAAAGTTACTCCAGCTTTAGCAAAGCAAATATACAATGAAATGTATTACAAGCGTTACAACCTTGATAAAATCGAAAATCAAGGAGTTGCGGAACATCTATTAGATATAACCATTAACCAAGGTCCTTATAATGGAGCTGTATGGTTGCAAGAGGCTTTAAACGAGGAGCTAGCTATTAATATGAAGGTGGATGGCACCATTGGCCCTACTACGAGAAAAGACATTCAAGAAGCCGAGCGGAAAGGAAGATTAGACTACGTGCACAATAGAATTATAGAAAAAAGAAAAAATCATTATAAAGATTTAGCGGAAAAAGACCCATCGCAAAAAGATTTTC
>CAYSGL010000101.1:0-5464 GCA_964430725.1 uncultured Pseudobdellovibrionaceae bacterium | reverse complement strand
AAAAGGCTGGCTCAATCGCGCCGAAAGCTTTAGGGGAGGTGAGTGATTATTCTAAGGGGGATTATTTTTTATCCCTCCCGTGCTCATCGGCATACATATTCATATTGATTAATGCGTCTTCAAGCATTTTAGCTGTATGCATAATGTGTATCGGGCGATACATTGTTCCACACGGGCTGCAGCCGCCGTTAGCAATGAGGTAATTAACACCGTAAGCATTTTCTGTCATTTGATCGAGATGTTCGATAAATTTTTCTTTATCTTCTTCTCGGATAAAATAAGTATCTGCCAGGAAGATAATGGCCTTGTGTATGCAATCTATATACTGGTAACTGCCGTTCATCATTCGGGATGTAATACCACTATCCCACTCAGATTTTGATTTTTGTTTACAATCCTCAATAATTTTTTGCGCTTTCGCGGAACCGTTCTCCCCCCACGCGGGGGCGGACATCAGGCAGGTGAGCAGGATGAAAAGAAGCGGGCACATAGCGTCCATCCTGCGCAGATATTGCTTGTCCGTCAAGGTTGCGGGGGACGGGGACGGCGCTCAACCGTTCCCGCCTGACCGTTATGAGAATTACGTATATCCACAGGCAGAAGGTGGACGCATCACAGATTTCGTCTTTATAACGCGAAAAGACGCGGACAAAGCGGTCAAATCGTTTCTCTCGCTCGCGAAAAATGCTATGAAGGGCGTATGAGCCATACACGCGAGCAAATTGAAACGCGCATGCGCGAGCTGACTGATTTTATATCTCAATCGGCACAAAGCGTGCGCGAGGGGCGGATGGTGACGTTGCACCATCTCGACGACGAGGTGGCGGCGCTCTGTGATGCCGCCATCGCCCTGCCCCCGGTCGAAGCCAAGCATATCCAGCCCATCATGGCCGGCATGATCGCGCAACTGGAACAACTGGCCGCCGCGTTGCAGGATTACCGCAATCAAAAAGGTGCCTCATAACATGGAAATAGGATTGCTCGGCATTTTGAAATTCGTCGCGGCACTGGGGTTTGTGCTGGCGCTGATGGGCGGGTTTGCGCTCGTGCTGAAAAAAACCGGCATCGGCCAGGGGACGCTGGCGGGGCGCGGCGGCAAACGCCTGAAACTGGTTGAAATTCTGCCGCTGGATGCGCGGCATAAGGCCGTTATCCTGCAATGCGATATGGCGGAGCATTTACTTGTTCTCGGCCCGGCAGGAGATATGGTGGTAGAGAGCAATATAGCAGATACGAAACGGAGTGTTTCACGTGAAACAAATATCGACGACGCAGCGTAGCCATATTAGAAAATTCTTTATTTGCAATGCGCTCCTGTCTTTTGCTCTCATCGCACTGACACTTATTATGGCTGGCAATCCGGCTCTCGCGCAGGCGATCACCATTGATCTGGGCGGCGGCGATAATACAGGCACCATGACAGGGCGGGTGGTCCAGATGGTCGCCCTGCTGACCATCTTGTCGATCGCGCCCTCGATCCTGATTATGATGACCAGCTTTACGCGGATTGTCGTGGTACTGTCTTTCCTGCGTACAGCAATCGGTATCCAACAAACGCCGCCCAATACGGTTATGCTCTCGCTGGCGTTGTTCCTGACATTATTCATCATGGCGCCAACCTTTCAGGCAGCGTACCAGAACGGCCTTCAACCGCTGATCAACGAGGAAATCGACGAAGTGACCGCCTTCGAACAGGGCATCGCCCCGTTCAGGACATTCATGCTCAGCCACGTGCGGGACAACGATCTGACCTTGTTCACGGAATTGTCGGGCGCCGGTCCGTTCGAAACCCCGGAGGCCGTCCCGCTGCACGTTCTGATCCCCTCTTTTATGATTTCGGAATTACGGCGTGCGTTCGAGATCGGCTTTATGCTGTTTCTGCCCTTCCTGATTATCGATATGGTGACGGCCTCGATCCTGATGTCGATGGGGATGATGATGTTGCCGCCGGTGATGATTTCCCTGCCGTTCAAAATTATCTTTTTCGTACTGGTCGATGGCTGGTACCTGATTGCCGGATCACTCGTGCAGAGCTTTGATCAGATTCCCCCTGCCGTACCGAGTTAAGTGTTAAGCGTAGGGACGGCGTAAATTCTACTCCGTCCCCATATGGGAGGAGCCCGCCGCCGGCGCGATATCCTGCTTGCGATAGCTCTCCAGAAAGTCCTTGAACAAATCGACATTATTGATGGTTTCGGCAATCGTATCGCGGCTGCGGATCAAACCGAACCGGCGCGGCAGTGTGACGACATCGAATAATTCCGCCTTTTGCGTCTGCGCCATTTGCGCCTGATAGCGTTCGCGCAAAACGCCCAGTCCGACCCGGTCACCGGATAAGTTCAGCGCGATGCCGCGATTGAGAATCAGATCGGTCTGCTCTGCATTCAACGGCTGGTCAGGTTTGATCTGTTCCACGTCCAGCAAAATTTCCAGCCCATCCGCCGCCTCGCGCCAGCGTTGGTTCTTCCACGCAATATCCGCCTTGAGACGCGCCACCGTTTTATCCGTCGGCAGCGCACCCAATTGTTCGATCGCCGTATCCGCCTGTCCCGTTTTCGACAAGGCATTGGCGCGTAACAAGATAATCTCGTGCATTTTATCCGCCGGAACGGTTTCATCTTCGCCTTGCTTGTATAAGGCTTCGGCCTGATCGAGATTTTTCAACGCACTTTCAGGGCGGTTATTCAACAAGCGGATCGCCGCCAGGCGCAGCGCAACCCTGCCTGCCTCTGACCCCTTCAGGCGGTGTTCGAGCTGGTACGAGAACAGGTTTTCCGCACGCCCCAATAAATCCGCATCGACCATTCTTTCTGCAAGTTGATCGACGATGCGGTCGCCTTCGGTCCCACCGGGCATCAATTCCTTAAACTCTTCATAAACGGCAATCGAATCCAGTGGCGACACAGCTTGCAGATCATCGCTGTCATAGAGCTGGCGAAACGCCGTGGTCATATAGCTTGTCACTTCACGGCTGAGTTGCGAGTCGGGAGAAAGAATGGCCGCATCACGCAAAACATATAACCCCTTCGGATACTCTTTATTGTCGATATAAACACGGCCAAGGCGATAATTGGTCAACGCCTCAAGCTCGTCGCCGCGCCACGCATAGCGAAGGCTTTCCAGCCGATCGATCGCCTGCACCGGATCGATTTCATTGCGTTCCATAAGCAAACGCGTCAACGCAAGCCCCGCACGCACGCGGTAGTATTTATCTTTTTCCGTCGCCAGCGCCTGCCAATATTCCTTGGCTTTTTCATACTGCTTTAACTGCCGCGCCGCTTCGCCCATTAAATATTGCCACGCATAACGACGTACCGGCGGCATGGTTTTGACTGTCGGCTCCAGATCCGAGAGGATACGTTCGGCCTGCATCACCTGCCCCGCGCGCAAAGCAACTTCGGCGACGGCCAGAGAGAGCATTTCACGCGCCCATGCCGGATAATCGTTTATACCTTTGACATCCTTGGGCAGGGTTTGTATCGCCCGCTGCCAATCTTCAAGCGCGGCATAGGTCGCCATACGCCAGTAAGCCGTATCCTGAAAGCGGTCGAGTGTGTCACTGACCAGATCGGCAATCGCCAGGTCAGGCTGGTTCGCGAGAAAACGCGCGGCCCCGCGCAGGCCGATAAATTCGGCTCTTTCGGCAACATCCGGGGATAAGGTCTGTGCCGCTTGCAGATATCCCGCCGCCTCGCTGCCGCGATCATTCGCCACCATCAATTTGGCCAGAACCAATAAATCCTCTACCCTGTCCGTTTCTTCCTTTGTGGACAGTTCGGTCATTAAAATGGCCTGATTTTCGGCAAGGGGGCGCACCCCTCCCATTTGCCAGCGCGCCAAATGAAACAGGCTGTTATCATTAACCGGCGGAAGGCCGGGTGCTTTTTCATCCAGACTGGACGCAGAGCGGTTTTTATCCTGCGTTAACGCCGACATCGACAATGACAAATCGTCACTGCCGCGTCCGATACGAATACCATCATCCTCTATAACGGCCTGCACATCATCGGCCAGCGGCAAATAAGCCAGCCCCGCGTAACTGGGCAGGGTTTCCAGCTCGACAAAGCCATAGGAGATACGGGCACTGGGTGTTGCCGCTGCCTGCGTGGTTATGACGATCCGGTCACCGATATCGGGGTCGCTCATGGATAAAATTTTCCCGGGCTTTTGCACCGGCCACAACAACGACGCCCCGCGACGCGGGATCCCCGCCGGCTCGTTCGCCGCCACGGGGCTGAGGCGTTGCGGTTGAAGCGAATCGACAGGGCGGGGATTGGGGCTTAATACCACCCGCCACCGCTGGCCGCCGCCTTCAACAACAATACCGGCGCCCGCCGGTTTTTTCAGACGATAGGCATCCCCGCCATCAATCGAAAAACGCTGCATCAGACCGAATGTATCGACCTGCGGCCCTGATAAGGCCGGCGGTACACTCATCATGGCATCGCTCACCAGCCACAGCCATTCGCCGCGCGCAAAAACCGCCATGCCCATCGGCTTGGTCGAGGTGATGGTAATGACATGCGGCTGTATCGCCGGGGCCGGTTCTTCCGCCTGTTTCGGCGGCGTGGTCGCGGCTGACGCGTCCTGTTGTACGGGTTCTTCTATCTTCGAGGCGGGGGGCGTTTCCGTTTCTTTTGCCGCCGGTTGCTTTACCGTGTCATCGGGCTTGTCGTCCGATGCCTGCTTCGGTGGTGCTTCTGCGTTTGGCGCGGGCGCTTGTTCTTTGGGAGCGTCCGCAGCGGAGGCCGCCTCACGTTTCGGTTTTTGTTTGGGTGGCGGCGCACTGACGGACGGCGTTTGCGGTTTTGCAGCAGCCACGCGGCCTGTGGGCGGATCATAGATATCAACAATGATGCGCTCGCCAACCTTGACATCGCGCACACGGCTTTGCGGGGCGATGCCAAGCCGGATATGCAGACCTTCGCCGGGTTCCGCCAGAACGCGCGCTTGTTGTATGTTTTCCAGTGCGGTCAGGGCGGACAGATCAATGCGCGCGGCCTGGGTAAAGCGAAGCGTGAGCGTGCCTCCCTCACGGGCCAGCGTGTAGTCCACCGGGCGCGGCCAGTCGAACACAACGCGCTGATAGCCGTCATGCGAGCCTGTGCGCACCGCAAGCGCGTCTTGCGCCAGCGCCGGGGCGATCCCCCAAACAGCGGTGAACGCTGCGAGCCATACAACAAAATGCCGAGTCATTATCTTACCCTGCCATAGGGGTTAAAATCCGACAAGATCAGGGCCGGCCAATATCGAAGACTGTCACCCGATTTCCGTCATCTTCCATAATGACGATATCCACGCGCCCGGTTAAATCTGCCGGTCCTGTCGCCGTGCGGATCATAACGGGGCGGGTATATCCTGCATCATACAACGCCGCCGACACGGACGCGGCCCGTCCCAGCGTATCGCCCCATCCGGTAGTCGTAGGCGAGCCGGCCGACCAGGGTGACGGCATCCGGGTCGT
>CAYSGL010000100.1:0-5926 GCA_964430725.1 uncultured Pseudobdellovibrionaceae bacterium | reverse complement strand
ATTAAAAATATACACGGCATCTAAGAACTTTCCCAAAGAAGAGCATTACGCTATCACCGATCAAATCAGGCGAGCATCCAGTAGCATTTGTGCCAATATAGCCGAAGGTTATGGTCGACAACTATCCTCCGATAACGATTTCAAAAGATTTCTGGTTATGGCGAAAGGATCATGCCATGAAATGTCGGTTTGGATCGATTATTGCAGAGATCTCGGTTTCATCAATCCTGAAACTTGGGAAAACTGGCATAACGAATATCAGGAAATTTCCAAGATGATTTATGCCTTCATACAAAAACTTTAGGAGCCTTTATCTTGCAACTTGAAACTAGAAACTTGAAACTTTCTTTACTCCCCGGCGACGGCATCGGCCCCGAGCTGATGAACGAAGTCAAAAAAATCATTGCGTGGCTGGAACAATCCGGCGCGGCCAGCTTTACCTTGCATGAGGATGATATCGGCGGCGCGGCTTATGAACGCTATGGCGTGCCGCTGGCTGATGAAACGCTGGAAAAATGCCGCGCATCGGATGCCATCATCATGGCCTGTGTCGGCGGCCCGCAATGGGATGGCAAGGTTGAATACAGTAAACGCCCCGAGGCGGGATTGCTCCGCCTGCGCAAGGCGCTTGATTTATTCGCCAACCTGCGCCCCGCGATTGTCTTTGATGCGCTGGTCGATGCGTCGACGTTGAAACCCGAGATCGTCAAGGGATTGGATATTCTGATTGTCCGCGAGTTGACGGGCGGCGTTTATTTCGGTGAACCGCGCGGCATTGAAGATTTGGGTAATGGCGAGCGTCGCGGCGTGAATACACAAGTCTACACCACAAGCGAAATCAAGCGCGTGGGCCGCGTCGCCTTCGACCTCGCCAGAAAGCGCAGCAACAAGGTCACGTCGTGCGAAAAATCGAACGTCATGGAATCCGGCAAACTCTGGCGAGAGGATATCACCGCCCTGCATCAAGCCGACTTTTCGGATGTCACGCTCGACCACATGCTGGCCGATAACTGCGCGATGCAACTGCTGCGCAATCCGGCGCAATTCGATGTCATCGTCACAGACAATCTGTTCGGCGATATTTTATCCGACGAAGCGGCCATGCTGACCGGATCGCTGGGCATGCTGCCATCCGCCTCGCTGGGTGCGCCCGGCACGCCGGGCCTGTATGAACCGGTTCACGGCTCCGCCCCCGATATCGCAGGACAGGGAAAAGCCAATCCGCTGGCGACCATTCTCTCCTTTGCCATGGCGCTAAGATATTCGCTTGATATGGGCAAAGCCGCAGACGCGCTGGAACAGGCGGTTCAGGATGTATTGGGTCAAGGCATCCGCACACCCGACATCATGGCGCAAGGCTGCACCAGTGTTTCGACATCCGCCATGGGCGATGCGGTTATCGCGGCGCTTGATCGTGCATCGAAGGCCAAAGCCGCATAAGCGCAAACGCCATCACAAACGGGGTAAGAGCAAGCGCGGGAATAAGTGCCCAGTGCCAACCGATTACCATGTAAAGACCGGCGGCTGTCCCTGCACCGGCTATTTCCAGCAGCAAATAACGGATGGATACCGGCGATTGGCAATAACGGCACCGTCCGCGCGATACAATCCATGATACCAGCGGAATCAAATCCGGCGCGCCCAGAACATGGCCACAGGCGGGGCATTGCGAGCGCACCGCCCCCCACGGCAAACCACGCGGCAGGCGATAGGCGAGCAGCGAGGCAAAACTGCCAAGGCACAGACCGGTAAACAGGATAAAAATAAACTGGGGCATATCGTTCACGAAAAAAGTGTAGCGCGTTTTGCCGCGCCCCGCGAACCATAATAATTATAGGGAAATATGGCGTTCCCGAGAGGATTCGAACCTCCGGCCAACGGTTTAGGAAACCGCTGCTCTATCCACCTGAGCTACGGGAACGTGGATTATAGTCTTAATATACGCTCGCTTGCAGACACAAGACCTATTGCGCCGCCGGCAGAAAATCAGCTTCCGGATCACAGACCGCGTCCGCCGCATCACCGCCGGATATATCAGGCATGGATACTTGCTCCTGCGCATAACGCCGGGCCTGCGCGCGCAATTCTTCCATCTGGGCACGCGCGATATCCGCAGGATCAAGCAGCGGCGCGCTGACCGCCACCTTCTCGATATTCGTCAGAACATCGCCCTTGCGCAACCCGGCATCGGGGTTGATAACAACATAATCGTCCGCCCGCAGCCCCTCGGCAATATGGACGTGATGCGCGTTTCGCATGGTTTGCCCCTCCACCGGAACGCGGGTCAGGACTGCCGAGCCATCGCCCTTCACGGCGGCCAGCCAAACCGCGTCATCGACCACCGCTTCGACCGGCACGCGGCGCGCCGATTGGGTTTCGGCCAATATGACCTCCGCCCGTACCGGCTCAACGATCGAGACCGGCAGATCGATCAACACGCGCCCACTTTCCACGCGCGCGATAACGCCCTTGTCCGCCAGCGCAAAATCCTGCGCATCGTACAGAATGACCTTCATGCCCGCCACAATGTCATGCCCCCCCGCAGGATAGGCCGCCACAGCACGACGCGGCTGTTGCGATTCGATCTTGATCGTTCCCAGCGCCAGCCTTTGCTGGAGAAATCCCATCGAGGGCTGGGCGATGTAATAGGGTTTTTCAAGAAAACGGGGCGGCGCAACGGCGGGTTGGGAAGATGCACTCCCCTGTTCCTTCGCCCCGCCATAAACATCCGGCTGGCGCATCGGTGCGGGGGCGTTCCGACCGGCATAAAACCCCGCCACGGCAAGAACCACAGCGCCGATCAGTAGTATCAGGGTAAGAAAAAGAACGATACGCCGTGGCTTAGCGGATGTTGACATGCACTTCGCTGGTCGCCGCGCTGTCACTCGGCGCATAACCGATATCGATACGGCTGCCGTCCAGTCCCATCTGCGTCAATGTGCGCAGGACCTGTTCGGCATTGCGACGGGCGCGCGTGCTTTCAATCGCAACCTGTGCGGGATTGCCGCCGGTCGGATGAACCGCGACAATTTCAAAGCGCGCATCGGGATATTTCTGCATCGCATCGCTGACGGCCATATAGACAGGCTGTTCATATTGGACGGACGGTTTGTCGAATTTGATTTTCACCAGCGGACGGCCAGACGGTCCGGTTGCCGCGCCCATTCCCGCTGCGCCGCCGAAGCTGGCAGGCTGCATGCCGCCGGTCGCGGCAGCGGCGGCAAAAGGATTGTTGGACAACGAACGGCCATACAGGTCGCCCTTGCTGACGGCCAGCGCCAGCGTGCGCAGATTCGAGCGCTCGGTGCTCAGATAAGCGGCGGCGCGCGTAATGCTGTCATTCACACTGTTCAACAGCCGGTCGATCGTGGCGATTTCCTGATTGACGCTCTGCTCCATACCGGCCAGCTTCTGGTGGTCTTCCTCGACAGCGCCGGACAGGGCATAAGTCGTCTGGATCGTGCTCATCAAAAAGGCGGCGCGCGAAGCGGCGTCGGCAATCTGGACCGCCATGCCGTTTAAATCGGCAATATTTTGCGCCAGCGTATCAAGAACGCCTTGCGCGGTTTCCAGACGTTGGACCAGACGCGGGTTGCCCGGCGTGGTGCCGGCCTGCAACTGGGTATTGATTGTCGCGATGGCCGCGTAATATTCGGCCGCTTGACCGTCATTGCGGCGTTCAATTTCCGACAGGCGCGAATCCAGCGCCACGACCAGACTTTGCAAACCGCCCAGATCGCCCATCAGCTCGTTAATCTTGCGGCCCGCCATGGTGGTCTGGCCGTCGTAATAGGCCCCGCCTGTCAGTTGGGCCGCCGTAATGTCGGGCGTGCGGTACGGGCGCGAGGCGGGCGTGACATTCATCGGGGCGGTGCGCGCGGGCGCATTCATCACCGCCATGTTGCTCATCATCCCGTGAGAGCTGACCCCCGGGTTCGGTTTGTTGGTGATAACCAGCGCGGGGCGCTTGTTGACGCGCATCCCGTCATTCGCTTGCGCGGGTATGGATGCAAGGGCAATCAGTGAGCCGGCGGCAACAGCGGCAAGCAAAAATAACGGGCGGTGTGTCATGGTGCACTCTATCTATCGTAAAAAGACCGTCTGGGGCAAATTATTATACCCCACTCATAACAAATTTCAGAGATGAAAACAGCGGATATAAGGAAAATTGTCAAGAAAAACAGGGAATAAGCGGCAAAATAGCCGTGTATGGATTGCCCCGCCGCCGACTTACGGCAACCGTGGACCTGCCCGGCGGCTCTCATCTGCTTTTTGGGCTTGCACGCCGCCGCGAAGTCTGTTTATAACGTCACACGCTTTTTTACGAGAGCGGATCACAGTTTGCGCGCCCGTAGCTCAATTGGATAGAGCACCTGACTACGGATCAGGAGGTTAGGAGTTCGAATCTCTTCGGGCGCGCCATATAAATCAATGACTTAACCAAAATCCTCAAAATCACAAAATAAAAAAGTCACCTATAAGTCACCACGCGGATCGATAAAATCCGCGCTGTCCTTTGTCTTTTATTATTGTTTATGGCGCGGCTTATTCGCGCTACAACAAATCCATAATGCTTCATTTGAACACCGAAACGGATGCACATTTACAGGGCCTTTCCTTATGGGATGCCCTCTTTGCGTATGGAAGCGCCGCGCATATCGAGCATTATAAAACAGCCTATCAATCCGAGGATGGCGCGTCACCTCATTGGTTTGAGGTAATGATGGGGAGAATGAAGAAGTAGGGCATAAGTCAGGCTTAATTATAACCGCAAATTAACGTTTTTCATAATTATTGATATTTGTATCCACCTAAATTATAAAACGCTTTAAACAATAATAATCAGGTGTGTAAATGAGTATCGAACTACACTGGGCCCAAAAAGAGGCCGCTTCGGCGATTGGCGATTTTCTTCAGGCAGGCGAAAAAAAGATTTACGTCGATATGCCAACGCGTACGCGTAAAACGGGCATTTATCTGCATATGCTTGAACTCTTCGCGCAAAAAGGTATTTTGCCACGCACCACCATTGTTACAGATCGAAAAGAGCAAATTAGATCAATTTTAAACGAAGCGCGCCGTTATGCGCCAAATTTAATTAGACAAGGTGCTATTCAAGCACACACATCAAAATCGCTAAGAGAAGCGTCAGTAATCCCCCCTATACGGGTGATGACCTATATAGGACGTACAGCGGCTGTTTTAGATGGCACTTTAAAGCCAGAAGATGAACAATTTTTGATAGAGGATGAAGCACAACACGCATTGTCTGAATTACGTTTAGACACGCATCACAGAAACCCGGATGCATTTCATGTGGCTTTTACTTCCTCTCCTGAATACAGCCAGGAAAAAGGACTACCCCAAGCAGGTTATAAGCGTGCCTATAAGCTGACAAGACAACGTGCTGTTGATGGAGAGTTAAACTCTCATATTCGTAACGTTGTTGTTGAGATGGAAAATGTTCAAGGAAGCCTTGATGATATTTCTTTCGCCGCCGGTGACTTCTCACCCGAAGATTTGGAAAAGCTTATCCGTCAAACAGAAGTCATGGAAAATATGGGTAATTTCATGGCACAATGGCATAGCCCTGTTGATCCAAGACCAATCTACCAGCGCGATGGCTTTGTTTTTTGTAATTCCATCGCAGACGCAGTTGCATCTGAACAATATCTGAATAAACGCTTTGGAAAAAACACATGCGGTGCAGTTTGGGGGGCAATGTCCGAAAAAGAGCAAGACCGTGTTTTACGGGCGCATGAATACGGCGACATTAAATTTTTAGCTTCAGCAGATTTTGCCGTAGAGGGTTTTGGTAAAGACCACCATGATGTTGTTATTAACAGAGTGCCTACAAGATCGGCGGTCCGCGCACGATCAGGTCGAACTTGCGGCCTTCGGCACGGAAGGTGCGCAGCGCCTGGAA
>CAYSGL010000099.1:4615-5974 GCA_964430725.1 uncultured Pseudobdellovibrionaceae bacterium | reverse complement strand
GACTAGAGTAAAGCTTGTAGGTGGCGAATTGGAAAAATATGCTTATGAAGCAGGTTTATATTTATACGACAAGAGAATATGGGTGAAAGATCCGACATGGGCGAACAGTCGCTGGACAAGCAATACCTTAAAGGCTGTCCATGAATATGAAGATTTATATATATTTTGGAAGCCCGGCGAGTACACTATTGATAGACAAAAATTAGACGATAAAGAATGGCGTGAATGGGGGGCACGCGGTGTTTGGTATATTCGAAGCGTACGCGCCAATAATTGCCACGAAGCCATGTTCCCTGTGGAGTTAGCTGAACGCATCATTCGCCTATACTCAACGGAAGGTGACATTGTTCTTGATCCCTTCATGGGAAGCGGAACAACTGGTGTCGCAGCACTTAAAACCGGACGGCACTATATAGGGATTGATAAAGAAAAAGACTACGTTGACCTTGCAAATAAGCGGGCGGAAGAAGAATTTCGGCAAGGCAAGTTAGAAAATTACGCTTGATCAGCCTCCTCCCTAATAAAAATTTCCCTATATCGCCATGATGCAATTTTTTCCAAAATATCAAAGTCTATACGTGCACGAACCTTTAACGGGTTTTTTCCCTTATCATCCTTTCCGGGAAAAAATAGGCCGGGGTATGTTTTCACATAGCCGGGATTTTCAGTCAGCAAAAGGCCGTTAGGAATACTGGCTAATCCGATCCTTGATAACGGCTGTCCCTCAACCCCCGCTTGCACTTTCTTATTCAGACTAAGCATTCTATAAACGGGTTTTATTACAAAAATTATAGTTGGTGTAATTGTGCCATCACTTAGAACGAATAGAGGTGGCAAGCTACAATGGAATAAATGATTAGATCGCTGTCCTTTCGCGATCAAGACTGTGTTTCTAACACCGGTTTCAGGTTTTTCCCAAAGCCCATCGCCTGAAACCTGATTGTGTGACATCACCGCGTGCGGCGCGTCATCCCTAGGGCCAACAGATTTGATATCAACAAAAAGCCATACAGAGTCTGTTAGTTCTTTTGTAATCTCATATATTTTCTGGCTCTTTAAGACGAAGCGTTGGTCTGTTCCACTGGGAAAGCCTACATCTCTCACATAAAATTCTTTTTCGAGCAATCGAGGTAATTTAGAACCAACCGCATGTTCGCCCACCTCAATCCATGGATATTGATCACCGATAGGCTGCCGCCCCCTATGATCAGGAGGATAATTTTTCCAAAAAGGATACAATAAACTTGCTTGATCATAATCTTCTTGAATTTCGTCGAGATTAGCCTGAAGAATATCTTGTAGTTTTATTGCAAGATATTCTTCAAGACGAATTAATATATTAGGATTAGCTAAAAAAAT
>CAYSGL010000099.1:0-4605 GCA_964430725.1 uncultured Pseudobdellovibrionaceae bacterium | reverse complement strand
GCGCCTTATGATATAAAGCAAATTGTGTAGCCGCCCCGCGATCAAACATCTTTCTCACCTTGTAGGAGGTCAAACGGAGAAACTTTTAAGCTGGCAGAAATTTTTTCTAGTGTTGCGAGTGTAATATTACGCTCACATCTTTCTATTGATCCAATATAAGTGCGATGCAAGCCACATAAATCTCCCAACTCCTCTTGCGAGATATGCTTATCTTCACGAATTTCCTTCAGCCGTTTGGCAACAAGGTTGTTGAGCGACTGATATGTCTTCTTCATAGGTTGATCAAACAAGAACGCTACATATAAGTCTACAGACTATATATAGCGCTCTTACCGCCACCTACCGGCACAATTTGCGCACGCGTTCATATTCTTCGAGCGTATCAATCGCCTGTTGCGCGGCAAGGCGTTCGGTGTTCATCGCCTCGACCTCGGCCTTGACGATATCGTCGATATAATGTTGCAGGCGGTTTTGGATGGCGGCCACTTCATCTTGCGGGAACGGGCCGTATGTCGCCCCGTATTTGTTCAGGGCAAAGGACAAGGCATCGCCGATGCGCCGCGCATATTTATTCACGATCACGCGGTCGACATCGACATGCTTGTGTTCATGTTCCATGATGGCGGCGTAACGGCACGTGCCGGGTTTGTGTTCGCGCGCGATATAGATTGTCGGGTTGATCGTCATGCTCACGGTGATACTGTCATAATGCACGCATGTCTGGTCAATCTGTTCATAGCGTTCCTGCACAAAGCCGACCTTGTGTTCGACGCGGATCTCGCCGCTCATCAGGCCGCCGACATGGGTTTCCTTATTGCCGTACGGATTAAGCGTGTCGATATCCATGCGGTCCAGCTCGCGCTGGGTGCGTGAATTATCATATTTGATTGGCTCCAGCGACGGGGCGACGCGCACCGGGGGCGGGGCCTGATGCGAACAGGTCACGCTTTGCGCGGACGCATGCGCCCATAATACCCCCGCCGCCGCCAATTCCAGCCCGAATAACACTGTTTTTCTGCTCCTTTTGCCTTGGCTACTCTATCTGAATATGATTAAAAGACGAATAACAAACTCTTTGTTTCCGAAAGGCTTATTCCATGGTTTTTATTGGTGAATTGCTGCTCCTCGCGCTGGAGGTGTTTTTCTGGATCATTATTATTCAGGTCGCGCTGAGCTGGCTGATCGCCTTTGATGTGGTGAATGTCCGCAACCCACAGGCGGCCCGTCTTGTCGCCCTTGTCCATAAAGTTACCGAATGGGCCTATGCGCCGCTGCGCCGTGTTATTCCGGCCATTGGCGGCATCGATATCACGCCGATTATTATCATCTTCGGGATCATGCTGGCCAAACAGCTCGTCTTCGCCCTGTTTATCGCGCCTCAGGCCGCCCTATGATGATCGACGGAAAAGCTATCGCCGCCGCCCTGCGCGGTGATATCAAGCAACAGGTCGCCCGGTTAAGCGCACAGGGTACCACACCCGCCCTTGCCGTTATTCTGGTAGGCGAGGACCCCGCATCACAGGTTTATGTGGCGGGGAAAATCAAGGCCTGCGAGGAAGTGGGCATTCAAAGCTATGAACACCGTATGCCTGCCGAGTCATCCCAGCAGGAAATCCGCCATATCATCAAAAACCTCAATCATAACCCCGATATACACGGCATCCTGTTGCAACTGCCCCTGCCCTCGCATTTGAATGCCGACGAACTCATCCAATCGATTGCACCGGAAAAAGATGTCGATGGATTGACGTTCGTGAATCAAGGCAAGCTTGTCGCCGGCGATGCAACGGGGCTTGTGCCCTGCACGCCGCAAGGCGCGCTGCGCCTGATTAAAACGGTGCGCGAAGACTTAACCGGCCTGAACGCGGTCGTGATTGGCCGCTCGCTTCTGTTCGGCAAGCCGATGGCGCAATTGCTGATCGGGGAAAGCTGTACCGTCACCACCGCCCATTCCAAAACGCAAGACCTTGCCGATGTGTGCCGCCGCGCCGATATTCTGATCGCCGCTGTGGGCCGCCCGCGCATGGTCAAGGCCGATTGGGTCAAGCAAGGCGCGATCGTTATTGATGTCGGGATCAACCGCCTCGACACCGGCAAATTATGCGGAGATGTCGATTATGACGCAGTCGAGACAATTGCGGGCGCCATCACCCCCGTTCCCGGCGGCGTCGGCCCGATGACCATCGCCTGCCTGCTGCAAAACACGCTGAAAGCGGCGCAGAAATAGCTTTACTTCATCATAGTTATTTAATAATTATGGCAATAAGAGTTAGCTATGTCGCGACGTGTATTAGATATTTCTACAATAGAATTCTGGGCGGAAGCATCTTCCGACACGCTCAAGGCACTTCCGGTTTCCGAACGGATGGAACTCATCCGCCTGATTACAAAACAAATATTCAATGAAACAGCCCAGACAGACCGAACGCAGACTGCGTCGCCTTCGCCTCACGACTTCCCCGAAGAATACAAAGCCCTGACCAATCTGGCGAAATCCTTTTCCCATTCCGCGCGTTTTAAACAGCTGATTGTCCGCGCCAGTGACTGGACCGTTGCCAAGATCGAGGATAACCACAAACTGCTATCCGCCTTACGCGTATGGCGTGCATTGCCTACGCAGATGCGGCAATCGTGCCTGAAGAGAATCGTCCATCATTTTATTGTGGCGAGTGAAACTCTATCCGGCATTCCTTTCAAAAATCCAGCGGTCGAATTTTTCTGTGAGGGCAAAGATAGCGATGGAGACGTCACTCAAGGATATTATACGGATATCGCCCAAGCCCCCGAAGATAGTATGGGCCTTATCTCTTTAAACAGACATAAACATGCTTATTTCCATTACGTATGCATGGCAGCGGCAACCGCCCTTCATGAAGCCGTTCATGCCGTTCAAGATCAAATCGGCGTCATCGGAATAAGATCGCCCGCTATTGTTAAGCCGTATGCCCATGACATGCGCCTCTCCACAGCCTTATCACAACATGACGCAATTATTCATCATAAGCTGGATACGCCCTATCGCGCCCAGTTTCACGAGCGTTTGGCCTTCAGCGTAGACGAGCGTTTCTATACAAAACTAGGCGCCGTTTTGTGAACATGTTCCCTAAACAGATGCATGCCTATGCCGAGAACATCCCCGCATAGGTATCGCGGACGGCGGCGATGACGGCATCTTTGAGCTTTTTGGCCATGGCCGCGCTGTCCCGGTGACCATCGCCTGCCTGCTGCAAAACACGCTGAAAGCGGCGCAGAAATAATCAGCAACCACAGCCAGGGCCGTGCGCACGGCCCGGTTGCCCGCCATCATAATGAATTTGTCTGCCTCTCGCGGCGTCCGCCTCCTTGCGCGGACCCCAAGCGTGTTGCGCCTGATTTCCGAAACTATTACCTGTGCCGCCATCTCCCACGCACTGAAACACTTTGATCAAACCAATGGTATTATAGGGGCGCGTCACAACGGCCTTAAACAATTCATCGTTGGTCAGTACAGGCGCTTCGCGGGTTTGCCGCCCTTCCATACCTTCCCCCGTCACCCGAATAAAGCGTGGGATACTGGCCCAATATCCCACGGCACGTGCCAGCGGCGCGCGTGAGATATCCGTGGTGGAAAACATTGTCGCATTATTTAACTTCCATGGTTCTGACAGTCCTTTGACTATGCGTTTCTTACACAGTTTTTGAATCACGCTAACTTCCGGTGTCGCAAAAATATCCGAAGTATCCCCCCTCAAATCCAAACTCCACTGCAAAACCTCGCCGTTTTCAACAATGAAAGCCACATTGTTGATACCTGGTTCCATCAAAATCTTGCGCGCATCTTCCGGCAAATTTTCCATGCCGGAACTGCTGAAATTCGCCACGCCGCCGCCATTCGGATAATTCTGCATATCGAGCAATTGGTCTTCATCGCTGAAACCGGCAACGGCTTTGGTATAGGCATAACTTGCACCATATACATTCAGGACACGCCCTTCGTTGATCAGCCCTTCCGTGCGCAGATGATCGATGGCGATCGTTTGCTTGGTAAAGCATGTCGGACAGCTTTCGCCCGTCGTCACAAACAAAACAACCCAAGCCGGATCATTCTTATTATCCCGCAAAAACTGTTTGAGCGCGGCAAAGCGATCAGGGTATAAATTCACCCCTTCGGCATGCGCGCTCGGGCCGTCACGGTTGACACGGTTGCTATCCATATCGCCGATCAAACGTGCTTGGCCCGTCCCGGTATGATAGACATACGTTGCTGCACCAAAGGGACCGGGGGCGGGTTCGTCTTCCTGAACGCGCCGCGCAGCCGTCATATCGACTGCATCGAGCAAAAACAACAACTGTCCTTGAGGAACCAGGTGAACAGGCAAAATTCCATCGTCACGAACAGGTAAATTATTCCAGGCGTTCCTATACATACGTCGCTCCCTTAAATGTACATATTATATTGTCATAAAGAAAATTATGCATATGTCAAGCACACATAAACAACCGGGTGCGATTACCCCCGTTCCCGGCGGCGTCGGCCCGATGACCATCGCCTGCCTGCTCCAAAATACACTCAAAGCGGCGTCCTAATTTTCCTGATACCGTTGATGTAATTCAATCAGCGGCGTT
>CAYSGL010000098.1:4441-6000 GCA_964430725.1 uncultured Pseudobdellovibrionaceae bacterium | reverse complement strand
CATGTGGCCGCCTGCCGGCACGCACATCATCCCGGCTTTTGATCTGCCGTTCCTGATGACCATGATTTTATTACTTTCAGGATGCACAGTGACATGGGCGCACCATGCCATTTTGGAAGGCGACAATAAAAATACAATTCTGGCGCTCGGCCTGTCATGGGGCCTTGGCGTGATCTTCCTGTTCTTCCAGATGTATGAATACAGCCACGCGGCCTTTGGGTTTAAAAGCGGCATTTATGCTTCGACCTTTTATATGGCGACCGGTTTTCACGGCTTCCATGTGTTTGTCGGGACGGTCTTCCTGTTTGTCTGCTGGCTGCGCGCCCGCAAGAATCACTTTACGCCGGACCGCCATTTCGGATTTGAATCCGCTGCCTGGTACTGGCACTTCGTCGACGTCGTCTGGCTGTTCCTGTTTGTCGCCATCTATTGGTGGGGCAGTATCGGCGGCACAGCGGCTGCGCATTAATTATGTGGCCGGATACACGCCTTATTAAAACCGCTCTTGCCTGCAAATGTCCCAAATGCGGTCAGGGCGACCTCTATGCAAGCCCGTTCGATATGATGCTGCGCGATCATTGCCCGGTGTGCGGACTGGATCTTGCAAAAAACGATTCCGCCGACGGACCGGCGGTTTTCCTGATCTTCATTCTCGGTTTTTTACTGGTTCCGCTGGCGTTACTGGCCGATCACTGGTTCAGCCCGCCGTTATGGGTCCACGGCATCTTGTGGGGCGTAGTCGGTCTTGGCCTGATCCTGATATCCTTAAAACCGCTCAAGGCCTATATCGTCGCCCTGCAGTACAAACACCTGCCATGGGACAACACATGAAACGCGCCCTCGGGATCGCGTTGTTTGCAGCGGGGCTGATCACGCTCCTCGGCCTTGGCCACTGGCAATATCAGCGTCTGCACTGGAAGAGTGCCATCATCGCCGATTTGCAAACGCAATATGACGCGCTGGAGACAGGCACAAAACCTTTAACGCGCGCGGCGATTGATCAAGCGTATCGCGCCTCAACCTCGGAAAAACCGCTTCTGGTCGGACGGATTTCTGGCCGTATGCGAAGCGGCGATGTCATCTATCTTGGTCCGCGTTCGCTGCACGGAAACAAAATATATGACGTCGTGGTGCCGATCGATATCGACAAGGGGACCATTCTGGCCCAGCTGGGCTATGTTGCGGCAGAAAAACGCGGCGTGATTGAATTACCGTCAACACAGGTCGATCTGCTGGGCGTCGCGCGCCTGCCCGATTATTCGCGGTTTATTTCAGGAAACAGCCCGCAAAACGATATCTGGTTCCACATCGATATTGATCAAATCGCGCAAGCACGGCAGATAAAAAATATCGCGCCGCTTGTCTTTTTTGCGGTGCGGGCATCCCCGTCAATTGAGGGCATTACCATGCCGGAACAGCCTTGGTACCCGCGCAATAAACATGCCCAGTATATGATTTTCTGGTTCGGGATGGCGTTTGTATGGTGCGGTATATTTGCCGCCGCTTTCTGGCGTAGCAGCCGCGAGCAGCGCGCGCGTTAATTTGAATCGCGGCCAAAT
>CAYSGL010000098.1:0-4431 GCA_964430725.1 uncultured Pseudobdellovibrionaceae bacterium | reverse complement strand
ATATTCACGCATCCGTGATTTGAACTCTTTCAATTCCTGCCCTGTCAATTCCTGTCCCGTTGGAAGATTGATGGAACGCGGATTGACGTGCTTGCCATTGACCAAAACTTCGTAATGCAGGTGAGGGCCGGTTGAGCGCCCGGTCGTGCCAACCGTTCCGATGACATCGCCTTGCTTGACGCGCTGACCGTTCTTGACGGAAATACGATGCATGTGCGCATAGGCAGTCTTTAAACCGCCATTATGTCGGATGCGTACATAATTTCCGTACGAACTGAACCGAGCGGCATATTCGACAACCCCGTCCCCAGCCGCATAGATCGGCGTGCCCGTCGGGGCGGCAAAGTCGACCCCTTTATGCATTTTACTGTATCCCAGCACCGGATGCCGACGCATACCATAGCCCGATGACAGGCGCGCGCCGTTAATTGGTGTTTTCATCAGTGTGCGTTTAATCGATCGCCCGTCCGGTCCGAAATAGCTGATTGTGCCGTCTTTCATTTCATAGCGGTAAAGCGGAATTTCGCGGCCGCTTAATGTCAGCTTGGCATAGAGAATATCGCCAGCCTTGGCGATATAGCCATCTTCGGTCTGATAATTATCATACATGACCTCAAGCGAATCGCCTTCGCGGATATCGCGCTGAAAATCGACATTCCAGGAATAAATTTTGATCGCTTCGGCAACAACCGCGAGCGGGATGCCAACTTTCTCGGCGGCACCGGACAATGAGTTTTTAATGACGGCTTTTTTGGCGCTGACAACTTTCTCGACTTCTTTTTCAATCAATCCGGCGCGAAAGCCTGCGTCGATGCGCTCAACATTCACCGTTTTGATAGGGTCCATCTCGATGCGCAGCGCGGCAAATTGCAGCTTGCCTTCCTCATCGGGAACAAAGTGCATCTGTACATCCTGTCCGGCGCGCAAACGGCGCGGGTCAAAATGTTCTTTCAAAGCGGCAATCGCCTCGTGGGAGTCTTCGGACGGAACGCCGGCCTTTTCCATGACGCGGCCCAAGGCATCGCCCGGCTCGACCGTAACAATTTTATCGGTGGGCTGAGGAATTGTCTCCAACGCCGCAGACGCTAAAGATAGCTGACCGTATAGACTGCCATCGAGCCTGTCCGTCAATGTGCGGGCTTCCCCGCCTGCCGGTGCCAGCGCGTTCAACGCGGCCACAGGCGTATAAACGGCCACCGAGCTGTCCGAAAAGGAAACAAGAACCGGCAGGCCGACACCCGCAATCAAGGCCGCCGTTGCAACATAGCGGGCCCGTAAAGTCCGGCGGCGGGTCAGGATAGAGCGTTCACGAACGCCCAGCCACCCCATCGCGCGGATCAGTCCACGCAACGGCGCATCAACCGCCATAGCTTGTATTCTAGAATATCGAGACTTGTCTGTTCGAACCGATTTTGTCTTGCGACGCATCACATCACCCTAACCGCCCTATGCGGTTGTTTTCTATCCCTAGTCTTGTTTGAAAATTATTCGCGGAATTGTTCGTCGCTATTATCCTGCCATCGGCACATATTTTTTCTGGGCAAGAATTAGCATAGCGGCGCGCAGAATCCAACCCCCGATCAAGGTTATTCACACCATTCTGCCCATGATAAAAATAACCCATTAATATCAGTCAGTTAGAACCGCATTCGGTGCTAATCGCCTCATAAGCCTTTGATGATCCGGATAAGGAGAATGTATCGGTTGTGATAGTGCCGCGACTGGATGTGCCCTTAACCACCATGGACGATCCCGCCTTAATCGCCTCGGTAATGGCATTGTCCTGCGCTGTATCGGGCGCCCAGGCCATATCGTCCTGCGTGAATAAGCTGAAATTCCGTCCGCCGATCGTCACGGTCGCTTCACTGTTGGGTTTATAGGTATAGCCGGTGGCATAGCTGAACACATTGCGGCTGCCTTCTGCCGGACGGTGGGTAATCAAGGCAAAGATATCGCCGCGCGAGGTATAATTTCCCTGCGCCTTTTGCGGCTTGGCGGCCATATAGCAAACCTTGTTGTTATTCTCCATAAAGACATAGGCCGACCATGCCCCATGCGTTCCAAGCAAGCGCGGTTCGCTTGCCTGTGCGTAGCCGGTCTGGGCCAGCAGCCCAATTCCCATAATCATAAAAAAGAGTTTGGTCCGAGTCATCCTGTCATCCGTGACGCTTTACCGTTGTGTTTATACTCCAAGAAAGGCAGATACATCGCCCGACAATATGGCGTAAATATGATGCGTCTTTCGTCGGATACAGAATACCCCACACGGAAATGCGGACCAAGTCCTTTTATGGATTATCCCCTGATGGCCGCAGATAGCCGATCCAACGCGGCTTCCATTGTTTCCCGTGAAACAGCAAACACCAGCCGCAGGTAACCAGCGGAGGTCTGGCCGAACGCACAGCCCGGCGCCAGACTTAATCCCTGCTCGTCTATCAGGCGGCGTGCAAAGGCCAGACAATCGGGCTCGCCATCAACCGTAAAAAATCCGTAAAAAGTCGATTGCGGTACGGACAGGCGCGCGCCGGGGATATCGGACATACGCTGCATGACCATATCACGGTTGGCCCGCCATACATCAATCTGCTGCGCGATAAAATCCTCGCCATAACGAAGCGCGGCAATCCCGCCATACTGGGCGAATGTCGGCGGCCCCATATTATCATAGAGCGCGATATCGCGAATTTTTGCCTCGGCACAGGCAGGCCCGACCAGCCAGCCAAGCCGCCAGCCAGTCATGGCATAGGATTTGGAAAAGCTGTTCACCGTAAACAGGCGATCATCGTCCTGTGCCGTTTCAAGAAAACTCGGCGCGTGAACGCCTTCATAGACAATCCGGCCATACACTTCGTCGGCGATAATCCAGATACCGCGATCGCGGGCAAAGTCCTGTACAGCCTTAATTTGCTCGCGCGGCATGATCCAGCCCGTCGGATTCGATGGCGTGACAATCAAAATCGCTTTTGTCTTATGCGTCACCGCATCGAAAAGCCGGTCAAGATCGAGATGCCATCCGCGTTCCTGATCCTCTTCCAGCGGCACCTGAATCGTTTTTGCCTGCGCCAGCTCGATCGCGCCCAGCAGATTTTTCCAGATAGGCGTGACGGCAACAACCTCATCCCCTTCGTCCAAGACAGCCGTCAGCGCCAGATGCATGGCGGTGGTACCCGATGTCGTGGCAAAAATACGGTTGGTCGGCAGGCTCAGCCCGTAAATGCGCGTATAATAATTGGCGATTTCCTGCCTGAATTCCGGCACGCCCAACACCGGCGCATAAAATGTTTTGCCCTCGGCCATGGCGCGGCTGGCGGCCTCGGTAATAAAATCAGGGGTTTTTAAGCTCCCCTCGCCCTGCCCCAGCGAAAGAATGCCGGGCTTTGTCCAGCCATAGCGCAACATTTCCGCCCCTTGATTGGGGGATAAAGCGTTCAGAACCGAACGATAGGAAGGTTTGTGATTTTGGGACATAGGCACAACATTACTTTCAATAGACACCAGCATATACGTCTCCTGTCGGGACTTTTACAATTTTATTTTCGGGAAATTTTGATTTGAGTGCGCAGTAATCGCGGCTTTGATGATGTCGTGCCCTTAGCGGGCGGCACAGGCCGCCGCCGCCGCGCAGGAAGCGGCAACAGTCAAAGAGGCGGCAAAAGCAAAACGAGAGATCATTGAAAAAAGTATAGAAGGAAATATTTCTGATACGCAAGTTGTTTTTAAAAGATCATTTCACATCCAGATGAAACAATGGAAAAGATCGCTGATAGGCTTCACCCGGCGTTAATTTCCTTGCCGTCTTTGCATCCATTGTTCGCAAATCGTCATTCGCACACAGACGGCCATCGATAAAATTGGTAACGGATGCAATGATCATGGGGCCTTTTTCAAGGGTTTCATTGAAAAATTCATCTGGATCAGGCAGGTTTCGGGCCTTAAAATCCGGCTTTGAAGACGGGTCTTTGAATAGCTGATTCAGCAGAATTTGGGAAAATTCGATTCGGCCTTCAAGTGCGTAAAGCGATTGCATGGCATAGAGATGAATAGCCTTATCAATATCGTCAAAAATTTTCTCTCTTGAAGGCCTGCTGCCATCTTCCTCGTCTTCACTCTCTGGCACGTCATAGATCGCACAACCCAAGCCGGACGTGGAGGCAAATAATTCTTCTGCAATTCGGGTCAAAGATAATGCCGTGGTGTGCGTTTCATCAATATCCTGCTCAATTTGCTGGCGCGGGGCGCCAAGATAAGAGTCAAGCCTGTTCAACAGATCAATTTGTTCCTCGGCGATCTGCGCGCGCGACGCGGCACTGGCCGCTACCATTGAGCAATACTCCGCATAGAGATTTTGAACGTCATCAAAATCCATGTTCGGATCATCCACATCTGGGAAAAGCGGCTTGCCCCCATCCAGCAAACGATTGTCAAGGACGG
>CAYSGL010000097.1:0-6002 GCA_964430725.1 uncultured Pseudobdellovibrionaceae bacterium | reverse complement strand
GGGGGGGGGCATGGGGGAGATGTGAGGGATATCTATTCCCCAAACAAGCCCAGATATTCGCTAAATATATATATTCTATTCCTTTTGAAGCCGGTTATCTCTTTCAGGATGCCAATTTTTTCCAGTTCCCCTATAAGCAGGTAGGCGGCTTGGGGCGTAATTCCCAGAACCTGTGCAGCTTTTGCCGCGTCAATCGAAGGGCGGCGGTAGAGATATTCCATGAGCTTTGACGCTTTTTCCGCTCTACGGCCCAGCCCTAATATTTGAGAGTCTGTCTTATGTTTTAATGTCAGGATTTTTTGAAACGTCGCCTTACCATTTTCAGCCGTTTCTATGACGGCGGTAAGAAAGAATTTTATCCAATGAGTCAGGTTGTTCGATGCGCGGACGACTGTCAGAGCATCGTAGTAAGCCCCTTTATTTTTTTCCAGCCAATCCGAGAGATACAGGGATGGTTTGTGTAAGAAGTCCGTACTGACCATGTAGAGCGTAATAAGAAGCCTGCCTATTCGATCATTGACGTCCAAGAACGGATGGATGGTTTCGAATTGGTAATGTGCTATTGCGATTTTTATAAGATCGGGAACCGATATCTGTTCATTATGAAGAAAGGATTCCATATCGCCCATCAATCTTGGTACCTCTTCATGTGGCGGTGGGATAAAAACAGCATTCTGAAGGTTCGTGCCGCCAATCCAGTTTTGCGACAAGCGGTACTCTCCGGGTGTCTTACTCTTCCCTCTTACACCTTGCATTAATATAGCATGCGTTTGCTTGAGCAATCTGTTGGATAAGGGGATTTTGGATAGTTGTTCAATCGCCGCATTCATGGCGGAAATATAATTGTGTACTTCTTGCCAATCATCTCTTTTCTCAGGATCAACATCTTCAAGATTTTTGACGGCATCTTCGACGTTTGTTTTGGTGCCTTCAATGCGGCTTGACTTGCTCGCCTCTTTGATGACGTGCATTTGAATAAACAAGTCAACGTTGGGAATAATCAGTGAGAAGGCGTTTAATTCACTGACAGCTTTTACAGCTTTTTCCAGCAGTGTATTGATGACGGGATCATCCCATGTCCATTGAACATTTATGTCGTTCGGCAGGAAGTTTTTATATTGATATTGCTGAATGAATTGACCAGAAACAAAATCTTCTATTTTCATGGTTTGCCTCTTCTGCTTTCAGACAATAAATCATATTAAAAGAAAGTCAATAAACTTTTAATATGATTTGGCGAGTGAAAAGCCAGAGCTATCGGGCAGGGGGGAATCACCCGCAATGACGGTGGTGGGGGAAGGGGCTTGGTGGCCTTGGTGTCTTGGTGGTTTTAAAAGACTGGATCCCCGCCTACGCGGGGATGATGGTTTGGCTAAGGCTCGCGGATGCTCGCCAAGCAAACCGTCACTTCCCGTCCCCCATCTTCAACGCATTGATAAACGCGTCAAGGAAATTCGTCATTGCGAGCGACCAGCGGGAGCGCGGCAATCTAGATTGCTTCGTCGCTAACGCTCCTCGCAATGACGAGGTGGGGGAAGGCGCTTGGTGTTCTTGGTGTCTTGGTGGTTTAAAAGATATTCCCCCTCACCCGGCCTCGCTATGCTCGGCCACCCTCTCCCCAAGGGGAGAGGGGATTTTATTTATTATCCCCCATTTTCAGCGCATTGATAAACGCGCTTTGGGGGATTTCGACATTGCCGTAGGCGCGCATCTTTTTCTTGCCCTCTTTTTGTTTGTCGAGGAGCTTGCGTTTGCGCGACACATCGCCGCCGTAACATTTCGCGGTCACGTCCTTGCGCAAGGCGCTTAAACTTTCGCGGGCGATGATCTTGCCGCCGATGGCGGCCTGAATAGCGATTTTAAACATCTGCCGGGGGATAAGCTCTTTCAGGCGTTCGCACAAATGACGGCCCCGGCGTTCGGCCTGTGATCGATGCACGATCATGGCCAGCGCATCGACGGGTTCTTCATTCACGCGGATTTCCATCTTCACCAGATCATTTTCGGCGTAACCGTCAAGGTGATAGTCAAATGACGCATAGCCGCGCGAGATGGATTTCAAACGATCGTAAAAATCGAACACAACTTCGTTCAGCGGCAGGCGGTAGACCAGCATCGCGCGCGACCCGACATAGGTAAGATCGACCTGTACGCCACGGCGTTCCTGACAGAGTTGCAGCAGGCCGCCGAGATAGTCGTCCGGCACCATGATGGTCGCCTTGATCCACGGTTCTTCGATTTTGTCGACGTACACGACGTCGGGCATATCGACGGGGTTGTAGAGATCCTTCACCTCGCCCTTGGTCGTGTGGATTTTATAGACGACCGACGGCGCGGTCGGGATCAGGTCGAGATCGAACTCGCGCAATAAACGTTCCTGAATAATCTCCATGTGCAGGAGGCCCAGAAAGCCGCAGCGGAACCCGAGGCCGAGCGCTTGGCTGGATTCCATCTCGTAATGGAGCGAGGAATCGTTCAACGCGAGTTTGCCCAAACTATCGCGCAGTTTTTCAAAGTCCGACGCATCGACCGGAAAGAGCGAGCAGAACACCATCGGGATCGAGGGTTTAAAGCCCGTCAGCGGCGTGGATGTCGGGTTTTTATCGTCGGTGATGGTATCGCCGATTTTCGTATCGGAAATGTCCTTGATGGCGGCGGTGATAAATCCCATTTCACCGGGGCCGAGCGCGTCGAGCATCACCGGCTTTGGCGTGAACATACCGACGCGGTCGATTTCACGCGCCACGCCCGCTTTCATAAACTTGATCTTCTGGCCCTTCTTTAAGTACCCGTCAATCACGCGCACAAGCACCACCACGCCGAGATAGGCATCATACCAGCTATCGACCAGCAGGGCCTTGGTGGGGGCATCGGGCTGGCCCTTGGGTGCGGGCAGGCGGTGGACGATGGCCTCGAGCAAATCGGGAATGCCGATGCCCGACTTGCCGGAGACAAGCACCGCATCGGACGCATCAAGGCCGATGACATCCTCGATTTGTTGTTTGGCGCGCTCGGGCTCGGCGGCGGGCAGGTCGATCTTGTTGATGACCGGAATGATTTCGTGGTTGTTGTCGATGGCCTGATAGACGTTGGCCAGCGTCTGGGCCTCAACGCCTTGCGACGCATCGACGACGAGCAGCGAGCCTTCGCAACTGGCGAGCGAGCGCGAGACTTCGTAGGCGAAGTCCACGTGGCCGGGCGTATCCATCAGGTTCAATTGATATTCGATGCCGTCCTTGGCTTTATAGGCCAGGCGGACGGTCTGTGCCTTGATGGTGATGCCGCGCTCGCGCTCGATATCCATGGAATCGAGGACTTGTTCTTTCATTTCGCGCGCTTCGAGGCCGCCGCAGGTTTGAATCAAACGGTCGGCCAGCGTCGATTTCCCATGGTCGATATGGGCGATAATGGCAAAGTTACGGATGTGCTCTAGCGGCTTGGTCATAGCCCCAAGGGGATAGCGGTAAATGCCGCTTTAGGCAAGGGGGAATGGTCTAATTGCCGCCAAGATCCATGCCCATGCCAACGGCACGGGCTTGACCGTGCAGTCTGTACTGTTCGGCCAATGCGGGATCGGTTTCAGGCGTTTGCGGTTGGCCGTTATTATTCGCTGCATCACGCTGTGCGTTGGCGGTAGAACCATTCGGATTCGGCCCTTCACCAACACCGGTTACCGGCGGTTCAGAGCCGGTTGCATTGCCTTGCATCGCGCCAGGCGCATTGCCCTGTGCGGAAATATCGTTTTGTCTTTGTTGGGCCGGTGTTATTTCGACTTCACTGCTGCCTGAAAGAATCGTCGCCCCTCTTTCCCGAAGGTCTACCGGATTGAAATGCTTGTTTCCAAACTCGGTATAAGGGCCCCACATAAAGCCATTCGGGTCGGGCAGGTCGGTGGCTAAGCCTTGCAACATCGGCATAAATTTGCTCATCAGACCAGCCAGCATTGTTTGCATTTCCGGGGGAAGTCTGGCGAGCATGCCGCCTTCCGCGAACATCTGGCGGATAAATTCGTCGCCATCGTTCAGGAACAAATGATACATGTCTTTGAGTTGCGTCATCTGTTTGGCTTGCGATGCCATGCCTTCGAGATGCTCGAAGCCGACATCCGTATCGGCCACCAGATTAAGCGCACGCGTTAATTCATTTCTAAGCATCTGGCCTTCGATGCCGGGATCGGCGATGTAACGCTCCAACTCTTCGAGCGTGAGTCCGTCTGCGTCCTCATTGGCCATTATTTTTTGCAGACCGGTAATGACTGTTTCATCTTTGTAGAGTGCTTTGTGAAACGCCGTGGCCAGTTCAGGGTGTTCCTTGATGCTGTTCATCAATCTTTCGAGTGACGGGTCCGCCTCGGAAAAAGCATCCAATGTTTCTTCGGGTGATTTGGTTTCGATGTGGCTGCGGAGCAACGCGGTGGAACCGGACCAGCTTTCAGCCCACATCCGTGCTTTGTCAACAAAGCCGACATCCAGCGCATCCAGCAAACGATTTTCGAAAGCATCGGCGGGCGCGGCACGGTTGAACGCAATAGCGGCATCTGCGGCTTCCGCTGCTGTATTAACTATTTCGAAGTTATAGCCAAACTCGCTCATGATTTACTCTTTTAAACCCTTTTTTATCTTACGCCCTTATTCTACAAAAACGCGGGGTTTGGGCGCAAATTTACCAGTTATCTTATTGTTATCATTGAATAATTAATAATTCGTCAAATCCGGCGTTCGGGGCGCTTTTTTTGCCGTCCCAAGTCCAATAAAAAAGCCGGAGGGTCGCTCCGGCTTTTTAAAGATGTTTTAGGGGGCAAAAGCAAAGGTGTTGTGCAGTGGATTGGGAGAAAACGTTTCTCCTGCATCTCGACTGATGCCTTGTGCAAGGTCGATGGCTTTGCCAGCCAGTATGCGAATGTCTGATTTCTCGGCCGTCCACTCTTCGCCAGCTGCGGCAATAAAGCCTGCACGTACGGCTTCACGAGCTGCGTCACCACCGCCAATCAAGCCTGCACCTGTAAAGTTCACAGCGGATTCAGCTGCGCCAGCGGCAAGCTCGGCGGTTGCCCTTTTATAATCACCGGCTAGGGCATAACTGCCTGCCGAATAAGCGGTGAAACCTGCGGTTACAATACCGCCCAAAATCGGAACACGTTTGGCGCATGCTTTAAAACCTGCCTGAGTACCTTCCTTAAGCATCATGCGCGTTGTCATACCCATTGCGGCTACGTTACTTGCAGCGATAGCATCAAAGGCACCCTCTGCACCATATTCAGCCAATGCCGCATAGTCTACCGAAACGCTTCCTGCGGGTGTACCTGATGGTGAGGAAAACTGGTCGTTCTCAGCGGCTTCAGCCGATTGAGTGCTGGCACCCATAAAAGCCATACTTGCTACGCCACCTGCCCCAGCCGTAGCAATACCAGCAACAAGTGCTCTTCTTCCGCCACCGCTCTTTTTAATCACGGGTTTGTCAGCGTCCAATTGAGCATCTTGCATAACACGACGTGCGTCATTGCCGTCCATATTGGACGCTTTTTTTGTGCTGTCTTCAGATAACGTAGAAGTTTTCCCACTATTACGGTAGGCTTTTACTCCTCTGTAACCCATGTAGGCTAAAGCTCCGCTTTCTGCCAATGCTAGATGCTTATTACCACCATCAGCAAAATCTGGAATTACATTTTCAACTGTGCTTGCGACACTATCATATGTATTTTCAAGAGCATTTGGAGGGCTATCTTCGCGTGTTTTTGCGGAAGATAGAGCTTCGGTCGCAGAAATCTTTCCGCTCATAATGTCAGAAAAACTTACTTCTCCAGTCCATAAATCTCTTATGACTTTAAAAAATTCCAAAATGCCAACGAAGAAGTTTCGAACGCCTGATGTGGTACCTGCAAAGAGTTCAGTTTGCGTTAGATTTTCAAGCGCATTGGATGGCACACCACCAGGGCCGCCAAACATACCGCCACCTGAAATAGCTCCTTTAGCTGTTTTCAAAAGATCGTCAGAAGCCGAAGC
>CAYSGL010000096.1:0-6004 GCA_964430725.1 uncultured Pseudobdellovibrionaceae bacterium | reverse complement strand
GATCCTCCGGTCAAGCTGGCGGATGACAATAAGGGTGAATTCCGCCCTTGTCGTTTGCGTGTAAATCCCCTACAAAATCAAGGTTAACTATAAAGGATTTTGACTATGGCTTCTGCCGTTGAACAACTGGCGAAAAATGCAAACTGGGGTGCGCTGGCCAAGGCGACCGAACTGAAAAAACGCATCCTGTTCGTGCTGGGCGCGTTGCTGGTGTATCGTCTGGGGACGTATATTCCGGTGCCCGGCATTGACCCGCTGGTCTGGCAGCAAATTTATGACCAAAAGGGTGGCGGCATCCTCGACATGTTCAACATGTTTTCGGGCGGCGCGCTCCAGCGTATGACGATCTTCGCGCTGAACATCATGCCCTATATTTCGGCATCGATTATCATGCAGTTGGCAGCCGCCATGTCTCCGAAACTCGAAACCCTCAAGAAAGAGGGTGAATCGGGCCGCATGAAAATCAACCAGTATACGCGTTATCTGACCGTTTTGCTGGCAACGGTTCAGGCGTACGGCCTTGCGGTCGGTCTGATGGGGATGAGCGGCCCGTCCGGTCCGGCGGTTATCAGCCCGGGACCGTTCTTTATTGCGTCAACGGTGATTACGATCGTCGGCGGCACGATTTTCCTGATGTGGCTGGGCGAGCAGATTACATCGCGCGGAATCGGCAACGGCATCTCGCTGATTATCTTTGCCGGTATCGTCGCGGAATTGCCGCGCGCGTTCGCTTCGATGCTTGAGCTGGGTCGTCAGGGACAATTCAACGTGCTTGAGCTGATTGCTATTCTTGCGCTGATCGTCGGGGTGATTGCGTTCATCGTTTTTGTCGAACGCGCGCAGCGGCGTGTGCCGGTGCAATATCCCAAACGGCAGGTCGGCAACCAGATGTCGATGGCACAGCAAAGCCATTTGCCGTTAAAGCTGAACACATCGGGCGTTATTCCGCCGATCTTCGCGTCATCGCTGTTGTTGTTGCCTTTGACGGTTGTCGGTTTTTCCGGCGCGGCAGGCGGGGAATTTACCGCCGCGATTGCCCGTTACCTGCAACACGGTCAGCCGATTTACATGGTGCTGTATGGTGCGCTGATTGCGTTCTTCGCCTTTTTCTATACGGCGATTGTGTTCAACCCGCAGGAAAATGCCGAGATGCTGCGCAAATATGGCGGTTTTATCCCGGGTATTCGCCCCGGCGCCAGCACCGCCGATTATCTTGATCACGTGCTGACCCGTATTACGGCGATTGGCGCGGCGTACCTGGTGCTGATCTGTCTTTTGCCGGAATTTTTGATGGCGCATTATTCGATACCGTTTTATTTCGGCGGTACGTCGCTGTTGATTGTCGTCTCGGTCACGCTGGATACGGTGGCGCAGGTTCACTCGCACCTGATCGCGCATCAATATGAGGGCCTGATGAAAAAGACGAAACTGCGCGGTCCGCGCCATTCTATGGGGAGACGCTAGAACATGTTGAATATCGTGCTGATCGGTCCGCCGGGGGCGGGCAAGGGAACGCAAGCCAAAATTCTTGAAGAAAAATTTGGCCTGAAACAACTATCCACGGGTGACATGCTGCGCGCCGAAATTGCCAGTGAAACAGAGCTTGGCAAAAAAGCCAAAGAGATTATGGATCGCGGCGATCTGATCCCCGATGAAATCGTCATCGGCATGATATCCAGCCGCATGGACGGACGCGATTGCAAGAATGGCGTGATTTTTGACGGGTTCCCGCGCACGCCGACACAGGCGCAGGCGCTTGATTTTCTGCTCAACCAGCGCGGTGCGCCGATCAAGGCCGCCATTCGCCTGACCGTAGATGAAGAGGAGCTGGTCAATCGTTTGAACAGCCGTATCGAGCAAACCAGGGCCGCCGGCGGCGAGGTACGCGGTGACGATAACGAAGACACGTTCCGCAAACGCCTTGGCGTCTATCACGAGCAAACCGCGCCGATTATTCCGTATTATACGGAGCTCGGCCTGCTGAAGGAAGTTGACGGCATGCAGGATATCGACAAGGTATCGGCGGATATCGCGGCGGTGCTACAGGCTTAGTTGTAACAATCAAGCGCCTCGAGAGCGTCAAATTCCGTCACCCCGGAAACCGGCGAAGCGGGTTATCCGGGGTTTAAGCCAACATGACATCCTTAGCGGCATAAAGGCCGGATCGCGGCTTTGCCTTGTCCGGCCTGACAGGAGAAACAGTAAAGCTCAAGGGACGAAAACCCGCAGAAAATAAGGCTTGACGGGGGGTGAATGCCCCCCTATATTGCGGCCAAATTCGTAAACTTTCCAAGATTGTCCGGCCCATAAGCCATTGATTTTCAAAGAAGTTTCGATTGTGTAGGTGCTGACCGAGCGAATAGCGATATTCCTTTATTACGGCACCGCGAATATAACTGAAACCAAGGAGAACCACATGGCACGTATTGCCGGGGTCAACGTACCCGATAAAAAACGCGCGCTGATCGCCCTGACCTATGTTCACGGGATCGGTCGCCACACATCCGAAAAAATCCTGAACGCGGTGGGTATCGACCTGACGCGCCGCATGAACGACCTGACCGAGGACGAGCTGAACGCCATCCGCGCCGAGATCGAAAATCAGGGCATCCAGATCGAGGGCGATTTGCGCCGTACAGTTTCGATGAACATCAAGCGCCTGATGGATATGGCTTGCAACCGTGGTCTGCGTCACCGCCGCCACATGCCGGTTCGCGGCCAGCGCACCCGCACGAATGCCCGCACCCGCAAAGGCCCCGCCAAGGCGGTTGCCGGTAAAAAAGCCGTCGGTAAGTAAGGGGAGGATGAACAATGGCTAAAGCAGCAACAGCCGCACGCGGCGTCAAGAAAAAAGTCAAAAAGAATATCGCATCGGGCGTCGCCCACGTGAATTCGACGTACAACAACACGCTGGTCACCATCAGCGACGCGCAAGGAAACGTTGTGTCCTGGTCGTCCGCCGGTATGCAGGGCTTTAAGGGTTCGCGTAAATCAACCCCGTACGCCGCGCAGATGGCCGCCGAAGATGCCGGCCGCAAGGCACAGGAACACGGCATGCGTGAGTTGGACGTTCTGGTCAAAGGTCCGGGTTCGGGCCGTGAAAGCGCCCTGCGTGCCCTGAGCATCGTTGGTTTCACGATCCGCTCGATCAAGGACATTACGCCGATTCCGCACAACGGCACACGCCCGCGCAAGCGCCGTCGCGTTTAATAAAGAATTTGGCTGTACGGAATGGTTTCGTGCAGCCATTTAAATCCTGACAACAAGAGACCGGCTAAGAACCGGGTGAAGTTTTAAGAGGAACGAAAATTATGATTCAGAAAAACTGGCAAGAATTGATTAAGCCGAACAAGATCGACGCCAAAGGCGGCAAGATCGTTGTCGAACCGCTTGAGCGTGGCTTTGGCCTGACGCTGGGCAACGCGCTGCGCCGCGTTCTGTTGTCGTCCCTGCAGGGCGCCGCCGTTACCGGCATCCAGATCGAGGGTGTATTGCACGAATTTTCGAGCATTGAAGGCGTTCGTGAGGATGTCACGGACATTGTCCTGAACGTGAAGGCCCTGGCCGTTCGTTGTCATGCTGATGGCGCGCGCAAGATGCGCCTGTCCGCAACCGGCCCCGGCCCTGTGACCGCCGCGATGATCGAAGCCGGCGCGGATATCGAGATTATGAATCCCGACCTCGAGATCTGCACGCTTGATAAAGGCGCCAGCATCACTATGGAACTGACGGTCAACACGGGCAAAGGATACCGCCCCGCCGCACAAAACCGCCCCGAGGAATGCCCGGTCGGTTTGATCCCGGTGGACTCGGTTTTCTCGCCGGTACGCAAAGTCTCCTATGAAGTGGAAGACACCCGCGTCGGACAAATTACCGACTATGACAAGCTGACGCTGAACATCGAAACAAACGGCGTTGTATCCCCTGAAGATGCCGTGGCTTATGCCGCCCGTATCCTGCAAGACCAGCTGCAGATTTTCGTGACGTTCGACGAGCCGGAAGTCCGCAGCGAAGCCGAGCAGGAAGATGAACTGCCGTTCAACCGCAACTTGCTGCGCAAGGTGGACGAGCTGGAACTGTCGGTTCGTTCGGCCAACTGCCTGAAAAACGACAACATCGTTTATATCGGCGATCTGGTCCAGAAATCCGAAAGCGATATGCTGCGCACGCCGAACTTCGGCCGCAAGTCGCTGAACGAGATCAAAGAAGTATTGACCAACATGGGTCTGCATCTTGGTATGCAGGTCGAAGGTTGGCCGCCTGAAAACATCGAAGAGTTGGCCAAGAAACTGGACGACCCGTTCGCTCATTAATGATGGCGGGGGCCCGTACAAACGGGCCCTTGCCCAACAAAAGGGCATGGTGCCCGCCCCCGGCTTTAATCGCGAGATGATGACGGGGATCGTGATGGGACTACTACCGGTAGCCCGCAGACATAAAGGAGAAACGCCGTGAGACACGGAATGAAACAACGTAAACTAAACCGCACCAGTGCGCACCGCACGGCGATGTTCGCCAACATGGCGGCTGCCCTGGTCAAGCACGAGCAGATCGTCACGACGCTACCCAAAGCAAAAGAACTGAAACCGATTGTTGAAAAACTGATCACGCTCGGTAAAAAAGGCGGTCTTGCCAATCGTCGTCTGGCAATCGCACGCATGCGTGATGAGGCACAGGTGAAAAAGCTGTTCGATGTGCTGGCAGCGCGCTATGCCGAACGCGATGGCGGTTACACCCGCGTGCTGAAAGCCGGTTTCCGTTATGGCGATAACGCACCGCTGGCCGTGATCGAACTGGTCGATCGCGACGAAAGCGCCAAGGGTCAGGATAGCGGTGAGTTCGTGGAAAGCGATGCCGAAGCAGCCGAAGCGCCGGCGAAAAAACCGGCAAAGAAAAAGGCCGCTGCTGCTTAATCTTTACTCATTCACGAAAAACCCGCCGGAAGGCGGGTTTTTTATGCTTCTTCGTCATTGCGAGGAGGCCGAAGGCCGACGAAGCAATCTATATAGGATGTTCTGTTCATACGGCAGGATCGTATAGATTGCTTCGTCGCTTACACTCCTCGCAATGACGGGGAGTTTCTTTTGTTCGCTAAAAGGTCTAAATTATCTCCATGTCCACTTTGTTCGAAGTATCCGATCTATCGCACGACGCGCCGAGGCCGCTGGCCGACCGGCTGCGCCCGCGTGCGTTGGACGAGGTAGCGGGGCAGGATCATTTAGTCGGGGTGAATGGCACGCTGCGCCGTATGGTCGAAAAGGGGGCAATTCCCTCGCTGATTTTCTGGGGCCCGCCCGGATGTGGTAAGACGACGATGGCGCGGATTTTGGCCGATCACACCGACCTGCATTTTGAACAAATTTCGGCGATCTTTTCGGGCGTGGCCGATCTGAAGAAAATTTTCGATGGGGCGAAGCTGCGCCGTTCGCAAGGGCGCGGAACATTGCTGTTCGTCGATGAGATTCACCGTTTTAACAAATCACAGCAGGATGCGTTTTTGCCGGTTGTGGAAGACGGGACGATCACGCTGATTGGTGCGACAACCGAAAATCCGTCGTTTGAATTGAACAGTGCGTTGCTCTCGCGCACGCAGGTGTTGATTTTGAACTGTCTTGATGATGCCGCGCTGGAGAAATTATTACAGCGCGCGGAAGAGGAATTGGGGCAGGATTTACCGCTGACCGATGAGGCGCGCGCATCCTTGCGGGCGATGGCGGATGGCGACGGGCGGTATGCGTTGACGTTGGCGGAACAGATTTCCATGCAGGCGAGCGGGACGCTTGATACCGAAGGGTTGATGACGCTCGTGCAAAAACGCGCGCCGCTCTATGATAAAAAAGATGACGGGCATTACAACCTGATCAGTGCGCTGCATAAATCGGTGCGCGGGTCGGATGTCGATGCGGCGCTATATTGGATGGCGCGGATGCTGGCGGGCGGGGAAGACCCGAAATTTATTGCGCGGCGTTTAACGCGCATGGCGGTCGAAGATATCGGACTGGCC